>SRXB01000404.1 GCA_009724975.1 bacterium
ATGGAGCGCCGAGGAGGAAGAGGCCTTCAAGGCTCCCGTGCGCGCCCAGTACGAAAGCCAGGGCCACCCTTATTACGCCTCGGCGAGACTTTGGGACGATGGCGTAATCGATCCCGCGCAGACCAGAAGGGTTCTGGCGCTGGCCATATCGGCTTCGCTCAACGCCCCCGTCGAAAAGACTGCTTTCGGCGTTTTCCGAATGTAAAAAGCCACTTTCGCCTTGAGAGGTAATCAGGTCGATAAATGTTTCAAAAAATTCTGATAGCGAACCGCGGTGAGATAGCGTGCAGGATAATAAAGACCTGCCGCAACATGGGCGTGCGCACGGTTGCGGTCTATTCGAGGGCCGACGCGGGAGCCCGCCACGTGAGGATGGCCGATGAGGCCGTTTTGATAGGGCTGGATACGGCGGCGGAATCCTACCTTGTCGCGGAGCGCATACTGGACGCCGCGAAAACCACGGGGGCGGAAGCGATTCACCCGGGCTACGGTTTCCTTTCTGAAAACACCGCCTTCGCGAAAGCCGCCGCAGAGGACGGGATAGTCTTCATAGGCCCGCCTTCGGACGCGATTCTCGCCATGGGCTCCAAATCCCTCGCCAAAGAGCTTATGGAAAAAGCGGGCGTGCCGGTAGTGCCAGGCTATCATGGCGCGGAGCAGTCCTTGGAGCTTCTTCAAGGCGAAGCCGACCGCATAGGCTACCCGCTTATGATAAAGGCCGTCTCTGGGGGAGGCGGCAAGGGCATGCGTATTGTAGAGAGGGCGGCGGATTTCCCCGACTCCCTCGCTTCCTGCAAGCGGGAGGCCGCATCCAGCTTCGGCGACGACCGCGTGCTTTTGGAAAAATACATCGTCCGCCCGCGCCACGTAGAGTTTCAGGTCTTCGCCGACACCCACAAAAACTCAATCCACCTCTTCGAGCGCGATTGCTCGGTCCAGCGCAGGCACCAGAAGGTAATCGAGGAGGCCCCGGCCCCCTTCCTTTCGCCCGAGCTGCGTCAGGCCATGGGCAAGGCGGCTGTGGAGGCGGCAAGGGCGGTCGGCTACGTAGGTGCGGGCACCGTCGAGTTCATACTTGCCCCAGGCGGCGATTACTACTTCATGGAGATGAATACCCGCCTTCAGGTGGAGCATCCGGTCACGGAGATGGTTACCGGACTGGACCTGGTGGAATGGCAGTTGAGGGTGGCCTACGGCGAGGAGCTGCCCCTTGCGCAGGAGCAGGTGAAGGCTCGCGGCCACGCCTTAGAGGCGCGCATTTACGCCGAGGACCCCGCCAGGGGCTTCCTTCCCTCCATAGGAAAGCTCGTGCACCTCGCCCCGCCGGCAGAATCCCTCCACGTGAGGGTGGACGCGGGAGTGGAGGAGGGGGACGAAATCTCTCAGTTCTACGACCCGATGATAGCCAAGCTGATAGTTTGGGACGAATCGCGCGAAAAAGCCCTCGGCAGGATGCTTCGCGCCCTTGCGCAGTTCCGCGTGGTCGGCGTCTCTAACAACGTGGAATTCCTTTCGCGGCTGGTCGCCTGTCCGGCTTTCTTTGCCGGAGACATAGACACCGGACTAATTGAAAGGGAGCGGGAATACCTTTTTCCGGAACTCTCCACCCCCCCCAGAGAAGTTTTCCTCCTCACCGCGCTCGCCGAACTTTTGCGCGAAGCCGACGAGACTGGGGCGGGCGCGCGCTGCGGAAGCGACCCCTATTCGCCCTGGGGG
>SRXB01000095.1 GCA_009724975.1 bacterium
CCCCTGGGCGCTGGTGGCGGCAAGGGGGGTGCAGGGCTCCGGCGGGGCGATGTTAATGGCCTGCTCGCCAGCGATTGTCACCGCCATCTTCCCCCCCTCCCAGCGCGGAAGGGGCCTTGGACACCTGGGGACGGTGGTGGGCCTCGGCCTCACGGCGGGACCGCCAGTGGGCGGCTTCCTTCTGGGGGTCTTCGGCTGGAGGTCGATCTTCCTGATAAACCTCCCGATAGGAATCGTAGCCATTTTGTTCGGCGTGAAAAACCTTCCGCCGCTGAAATTCTCCAAGCCAGGGCAAAAATTCGACTTCTCGGGCGCGATTCTCTTCACCCTCTCCTGCGCGGCCCTTCTGGTGGCGGCCTCGGAGCTTAGGACGATAAGCGGAGCCGAAAATTTCCTCGCCCTCGCCGTGGCTCTCTTCGGGGCGTTTTTATTGCGCGAAAAGATGGCGGCGGATCCCCTCGTCAAACTCGCCCTCTTTAAAAATATCCAGTTTTCGGCGGCGCTCACCGCCTCCCTCCTCACCTTCTCCTCCGGCATCTCGGTCATCTTGCTCCTTCCTTTTTACCTGACGGAAATTAAGGGGCTGACGACCATGCAGATGGGTCTGGCGCTAATGGTCACGCCCTTTTTGATGATGCTTTTGGCCTCGTGGGCCGGTTCGCTCTCCGACAAAAGGGGTGTGGCGGGACTGACCACGCTGGGACTAACCCTTCGCGCACTCTCCTTTTGCCTCCTTTATTTCGTGACCCCCCAGACGCCCCTTTACGCGACCATCTTCGCCCTTGCCCTCCTCGGGGTTGGTAACGCCATCTTCATGCCGCCCAACTCAAGCTCCATCATGGGCAGCGTGCCGCCGCCTATGCTGGGGGTGGCGGGCGGCCTTACCGCCATCTCAAGGAATCTGGGAATGGCTGTCGGGGTCGCGGTGGGGTCCGCCGTTTTCGATCTGGCCCTTGTCTGGGCTGGGGGAACCACGATAGGAGAGGCCGCCAGGGGAAACCATGACGCGTTCATGGCGGGCTGGCGGGCGACGATGGCGCTTGGATTCGCCCTTTGCGCCCTCTCGGTGCTGGTTTCCCAGCTTCGCGGCGTCAAAAAAACCGAGAGAGCAACTTGAGCGCCAAAATCCTCCTTGTTTCAGCCCCCGTAGCCAAAGCCTGCGAGCCGGACCCCGCGATACTAGCCCTTTGCGGCTTCTTGCGGGCAAGGGGCGTGGACGCGCAAATGCTCGACGGCAATCTGGCCTTCGCCAAAGAGATTTTCTCGCCGAAACGCCTCTCTGCCTTCGCCGACAAGGTCCTGGCGGAGGAAACCGGCGACAAAAGACGCGCCACCGCCGCCAAAAGGGCTCCCATCCATGTGGCGGAGGCGATCAAAAAGCTCTCCGGAGAAACCGTTTACCGCTCGTTCCACCTCTATCGCTCTGCAATCGGCGAGCTTTCGGAAGGCTACCGGCTGGCGTCGCGGGCCACCGGCGCGCACCTTTCGGCCAGCGATTTTACACACCCCTCCCTCTCTGCGCTCTCCTCAAAAGACCTTTGCTCGGCTGCCGAAAATCCTTCGCTTCTGGGGACCGCCGAAATTCTGGATGCTGTGGCGGCAAAGGCACTTGAAGGATCGCCGGAGATAATAGGCATTTCTGCGACCTACCTCTCGCAGGCGCTCCACGCTTTCGCGCTGGCGGGCCTTTTGCGTGAAAAGGGGTTTTGTGGCCCGCTAATCCTCGGCGGCGGTGTCGCAACGTCATGGAAAGAGCGGCTTTCGCCTGAAATGGGGATCTTCGGCGTCTTCGACGCGGTGGTGACTGGCCCGGGGGAGGAGGCCCTTTTGAAAATCGCAACCGAGGGCAAAATAGTGCCTTCGGCGGGGGTTCTGGCCCCGCGCCACGGCGTCTGGGACGAGGGCGGGGATTCGGGAAGGAGAGAGGTCTCCTTTTCTCCCTCCCTTGAAGGGCTGGACTTCGATGGGTATCTTTCGCCCGCGCCGATTTTGCCGGTTTCCGCCTCGAGGGGCTGCTACTGGGCCAGGTGCGCCTTTTGCCCCGAAGCCGCCGGAGATCGCCAGCCCTATGCGGCGGCCAACGCAGACGAATTGTCGGAAATAATCTTGAGGGCGAAAAAAGAGCGCGGCGTAAGGTTCGTCCATTTCACCGACAACGCGCTCTCCCCCCTCCACTTGCAAAAATTCGCCGAAAACCTGAAAGGCTCGGGCATAAAGTGGTACGGCTTCGCGCGGCTCGAAAGACAGCTCGAAGACCCACTTTTCATGAAAAATATGGCGGCAGGGGGTTGCGCGATGCTCCAACTGGGCATCGAATCAGCGTCAAAGCGCCTTCTGGACCTGATGCGCAAGGGAATAGACCCCGATCGGGCCTCGGTTATCGTTGAAAACGCGAGGTCAGCGGGAATCAGGGTCTTTGGCTACTTCCTCTTCGGCATGCCGACCGAGACGCCCGAGGAGGCTCGCCGGACAATCGGCTGGATAAAGAGCCACCCCGAAGCCCTCACCTTCCTGAACCTTTCGCTTATGAATTTCCCGCGGGGCGGGGAGATGGAGGCGGCCCCCGACCAATTCGGCCTGGAAAACGTGCGGGGGCGCGACGAGAAAAACGACCTCTCCCTATACCTTGAATACGCGGGCAAGGAGACGATGGAGCGCAGGGAACTTCGCCGCATCCTGACCGAGGCGAAGCGCGACCCGGTAATCAAGAAAATGCTCCTGCGCTCGCCGCCTTGGCTCACCTCCAACCACGGCGCCTTCGCTCCCCTTCCCTAAAGCCCCAGCATCCCTTTTTTAAGGTCTTCAGAGGGCGGGTTTTTGCCGAGCCATATGGTGAAAACCGCTTTCATGAACTCCGCCCCCTCGACAGTTCCCAAAACCTTGCCGCCCTTTTCCGCCGTTACTCCGGTGGCGGGCAGGTAGGTTATGTTAACCGTCTCGCCCTCCTTGAATTCCTCCTTGAAAAGGCCGAGGAAGGTTTCAATTTTAGCGGATTGGGTTTTCGCAGCCTCGGGGGAGTTGGTTTCAAACCCCTCTTTGAAAGCTTTTTTTATGTTGTCGGCGTCGACGTCACGCAAAAAGGTCATGGAAATGCGCTTGGGCTCGTCGGCGTTTATCGCGGCGGCGGCGTCCTTTGTGGGGGTTGTCAGGTAAAGGCCGCCAACATATACGGAGAAGAGGAATTTCTTCCTTAGCCCGATTCCCTGAAGAGAGAGGCTTTCGCCCTCGGCCACAATCTGGTCTTTCATCTCCACGCCCTTAAGAGAGGCGGCGAAAGCGTTGCAGGAGAGGATAATCGCGATTACAACGAGAGCGGCTAGCGATTTTTTCATATTTAGTCCTTTTTTTCGGGTTGATTGCAGCATTTTGGCCACATATCAGGAACCTGGACAAGTGGAAAAGGTTTGGCGGGAAAGCCCCTCGCCGCCGCATGGGAAAGGCGTGCGCCGGCTTTTTGAAATACTTGCCGAACCAGTCTGCTTGGCGGTAATATGAAAAGTTCTTACTTAAAGTAGATAGCCCTATCCCAAGGAGCAAAAAATGGAGCGCGCCAACCTCGACTTCCCCAATCTGCCCTTCGCCTACCAGGAGACGGATTACAACATCCGCTACTATTTCAAGGACGGCAAGTGGTCTGCAGGCGAGCTGACCGCCGAAAAGACCATTAACATCCACATGGCCGCCGTCTGCCTCCACTACGGGCAGGAGGTTTTCGAGGGGCTTAAGGCTTATGAGCGCCCCGACGGACAAGTACAGCTTTTTCGGGTGGAGGAAAACGCCAAGCGCCTCCAGCGCTCCGCCAAAAAGCTCCTGATGGAGCCGGTGCCGGTGGAGATTTTCCGCGAGGCGGCGCACCGCGTGGTGGCGGCCAACAGGCGCTTCGTGCCTCCCTTCGACAGCGGCGCAACCCTCTACCTTCGCCCCTTCCTTATCGGCACCAGCGCTGAGGTCGGGGTCAAGCCCAGCGCCGATTACCTTTTCATGATTTTCGTCACGCCGGTCGGCCCCTATTACAAGGCTGGCCTTACGCCGGTGAAACTTCGCGTAGAGGAGGAGATCCACCGCGCGGCTCCGGGCGGGGTAGGCGACATCAAGTGCGGCGGCAATTACGCGGCGGGCATGAGGGCCACCATCGGCGCGAAAAAGGACGGCTATTCCGAGGTTCTCTACCTTGACGCCAAGGAAAACCGCTACATAGACGAGTCGGGCTCCTCCAATTTCTTCGCCATCAGGGGAAACACCCTCGTAACGCCCGCGAGCGAGTCTATCCTCCCCTCCATCACGCGCCTTAGCGTGGTGCAGATTGCCAGGGACATGGGCATGACCGTGGAGGAGAGGCCGCTGGCCCTTGATGAGTTGCCCTCCTTCGAGGAGGCGGGCTGCCTCGGAACCGCCGCCGTCATCACGCCCGTGGAGCTCATTACCTGGCGCGGCAAAGACATCGTCTACGTGCGCGACGGCAAGCCGGGCAAGAAGGTGCTGGAGCTTTACAACCGCCTAACCGCCATTCAAAAAGGCGAGGCGGCTGACCCCTACGGCTGGACCGAGATCGTAAAGTGAGAGAGCCCGTCTTTTCTTTTGAAGGGCCGGAAGGCGTAAAGGTGGAGGTCTTCGACGAATCCTCCACTTACGCCTACCAGAATATTTTCTACGTGAAACTGCGCGTAGAGGGCACTTTCGCCGGTTCGGGCGAGAAGTTCGCCCGCACCCTTGAAAAGATGGGGGTCTTCGCCGAGGACCTTGAGGCAACCAAGGCCGCACTTATTGACTCTTTCAAGGCCACCGCGCTGCCCTACCTGCTGAAAAGCGGCTTCGCCTCCAGGCTCAAGGAGGCCAAGGAAGCCGAGAAGTCCAGGAAAAAGGGCGTTGGCGGCTACAGGAGCTGAGGGCAGACGGTGAAGTGCGCCAAATGCGGGGGCGAGCTTCCATCTCCCCCCTATTTTCGCAACGACGAGTGCCCCTCTTGCCGAGCCGACCTCCACGCCTGCGTCCAATGCCTCTTCTACTCTGCAGGCAGCTATAACCAGTGCCTTGAAAATCAGGCCGAGAGGGTGACGGACAAGGAAAAGGGCAACCTCTGCGACTGGTTCAAACCCTCCGGCAAGGGGGCGGCCACTTCCGGCAAAGACGCCGCTAAGGCCGCCTTCGACAGCCTTTTCAAAAAATAGATGGGAAGCAAAAAAGCCCTTTTAATCCAGCTTCCCGTGCCCTCCGCCCGCTGGCCGCGAGCCGACGCAAATATCCCCCTCGCCTCGGGGTATCTAGCCGCATGCGCCCTTCAATCAAATCCCGACTGGTCCGTGGAAATCCTTCCCTGGGAAATCGCCGACATCTACGGCGACGAACCCCTTATCAGGGCCATACTCGAACGGGAGCCGCAAATAGTCGGGTTTTCCCTCTATCTCTGGAATTCCGAGAGAAGCGCGGCCATAGCCAAAAGGCTTAAAGGTGCAGGAATCTTTACCGTCGGCGGCGGGCCCGAGGTCGATCCAACGAACGTCTGGCTGGTTGACCACGAAGGGTTCGACCTTTTGATCGAGGGGGAAGGCGAGGCTAAATTCTCCGCCCTTCTCTCCTCCTTCCCCAAAATCCCGCTGAAATTGCCGGATTGGCTTTTGGACCTCTCCAACTTGCCAAGCCCATATCTCTCCGGCGTCCTGCCGCCCTTTCCGGACGGCTCGGCTTGGCTGGAAACGGTGCGAGGCTGCCCCTTTTCCTGCGACTATTGCAACTACGGCAAGCGTTTTGCCTCCATACGCAAATTCCCGCAAGGGTGGCTGGCCTCCCACCTTGAATGGTTCAGGGAGAGGGGCGCAAACGAGATTTATCTCATGGACCCCTCTTTCAACGTGCGTGACGACTGGGAGGAAATCCTTTCAGCGCTGGAAAAATCCGGCGGGGGCGAGGTTTTTAACTTCCACAGCGAACTGGCCGCGGAGCACCTGCGCGCCAAAGACGCGGCAAAACTGGCGGCGGCTGGTTTTCGCTCGGTGGAGGTGGGGCTCCAAAGCGCCGACAAGAGTGTGCTGGCGCTGGTGAACCGCAAGTGGGATAGGCGCAAGTGGCTCTCGCGCATGAGAGAGCTTTCCGCCGAGGGGATAACCGCCTCGGTCGGAATAATCGCCGGACTGCCCGGCGACACTCTCGAAACCTTTGAGGCCACCCTCTCCTTCCTCCTGACCGAGCTTCCCGGGGCGGAAATCCAGCTCTTCCCCCTGGCGGTGCTTCCGGGGACCGCCCTTCGTCAGCGGGCCGAGGAACTTGGCCTTAGCCACTTTTCCCTACCGCCCTACACGGTCTTCGATACCCCCTCCATGAGCGCCGGGGAGTTGCGCCGCGCCTTCTCCCTCTTCGAGGAGGCCACCGGCCACGAGCTGGACCCGATGGGAAACCCCGCGATCTCTGGCGAATGGTCGGGCGGGGAAGCTTCCCCCTGCCTCACCGGAGCCAAAATAAACGCAGGCGCAAAAACTCCCTCCGACTGGCCGGAAAAACTCGCCGCCAGGGCCGCGGTCAACTTCACCCTTTATCTGGAAGGCTGGCGAGAGGGGCTGGAAAGCGAAATCGCCCGTTTCGCCGACCTCGCCCCCAATACCGTCCTGACCGTGGCCATAGAAGGAACAAAAGGCGGCGAAACCGAGATAACCTCCAAAATACGCGCCCTTTGCCCCACACCCCCCTACCTTCGCAGACACTATTCGCACCTTTGCGCCGACCTTTTTCCCCGCGTAGCCTTCCTTTTGCCCCACACCGAAGCCTTCAGCCGAAGGATTGACGCCATAAGAGAGCGGGCCGAGGTCATGTTCACGGTGAAAACCTGCGAAAACTGGGAAAAAAGAAGCCTTGAACTGGCCAAATCCGGCGAAAACCTCTTTATCAAAGGCCCGTTGAACGAATTTGGCTTTGCGGACTTCTGCGAGAAACTGGGGGAAGACGCGGAAGGAGTCATCTTCTCCGACGAATCGGCCCAGCGAAAATTCCTTACCGCTGGCGGACGCGAACTGCCCCTCTTCGCCGAGCGCCGGATAACAATTTGAAATTTTTAAGGAAAATATTTTCAGCCGCAACCCCCGGGGCCATGCCCGAAATAGACCTCCACGGCCTGAAAGTCCCCCTTGCGCTTGAAAAAGTAGAGGAGGCTATCAGGGAAGTATCATCAAAGGGCGGCGGCGATATCCGAATAATCTGCGGCAAAGGGAAAGGTAGCCGCGGCGGCATGGGGGTCTTGCGCGAAGCCGTGGCCGGCTGGCTGGACGCGCACGGCCTTGAAGGGAAATACCGGCGCGACCTCGAATCAGACGGCCTCGACGGGGCAATAATATTGACCGTAGAGGGCCATTTCGAGGGCCGATAAAAAATTTCTTTTCCCCTTCAGCTTTTCCTTGACAGCGGTTCCGCAAAAAACTAACATTCGCCACCTCATTCGTGGGCCGTTAGCTCAATAGGTAGAGCAAGTGACTCTTAATCACTAGGTTCGGTGTTCGAGCCACCGACGGCTCACCACG
>SRXB01000405.1 GCA_009724975.1 bacterium
GGGCACATCTTGAGGGGGAAGACCTCATTGGTGGAGGCTTTTGCAAACCCAACGGCGCCACCGTGGCCCGCCACCTGCAGGGAGACGCGGTTACGGTATCCCCACGGGTTCGGGGAGGCTATCGGCGGTGCGAAAAGGTCTTCGGCTACCTTAAGGCGGGATTTTGCGAACCCCTTGAAGCTCTCTGCCTTTCCCGAGAGCGCCGCGCCGTACTCAAGATGTTGCCACGAGCAGCCGCCGCAAAGGCCGTAGTGCTGACATCTTGGCTCAACCCGAAGCGGCGAGGGGATGAGCACCTCGATGAGCTTCGCGCGAAGGAAGTTCTTCTTCTCCTCCACAACGCGGGCCCTTACGGTCTCCCCCGGCGCGCAAAATTCGATGAAGGCGGCTTTGCCGTCCACCCGTCCCACCGCCGCGCCGCCGTCGGCCACCGCCGCGACCTGAAAAGTAATCTCTTTCACTCTTGGCCTCTTGTATTAACTGAATGAACCAAAATAGCGCATCGGGCGTCCAACTGTCCACAACCACCGGTTGACCGTATTGCTAATCAAGAGTAGTATGCGCCCTTCCGTTCCCCAGCCAAAAAAAGGCAGGGATGAAAGGCATATTTTTCCGCTGAACGCGGGATTTTTTCAAGGAGACAGCCTGATAATGAAAAAAATCGCCCTCATGACCGCGCTTGCCGCGACATTCACCCTTTGCCTCGCTTCCGCGCCCTTCGCGGCGGAGGAAAAACCGGCGGCGGACGCCAAAACCGTGAAAGAGGCCCACATGGGCGTCTCCAAAGGGGCTCCCAAGGAAGCCGCTAAAGGCCCGGAGATCAACCCCGGCGCGCCGGTGGCAATTGTCAACGGTTCCCCCCTTACCCGCGCTGAATATAACCGCGCCATGGTACAGTATATAGAGAAGCTGAGCCGTCAGACCGGCGGCAAGCACACCACCAAGATAGACCCCAACGACCAGATGAAGGTCGATGTCCTTGAGGATATGGTAAAGGCCGAGGTCTTTTACCAGGAGGCCAAGAAAACCCCCAAGAACGATCTGGAAGAGAGGGTCAACGCCGAGTTTGACAAGCTCAAAAAGCGCTATCCTGGCGAAGCTGAATTCGCGGATGCGATGAAAAAGAGCGAATATGACGAAAAAACGCTCAAGCAGCTAATCAGGAAGAGCTACACAGTCAACGATTATATAGCCGAGAAAATGGCTCCCTCCTTCAAGGCCAAGGACGAGGACGCCAAGAAATACTACGATGAAAATCCCAAGATGTTCCAGGTTCCGGAGCAGGTCCGCGCCAGCCACATCCTTGTCAAGTGCGAAGCCAAGGCCGACGAGGCCACCAAAAAGGCCGCGAAGGAAAAGGCGGACGGGCTTTTGAAGAAGGTGAAGGGAGGCGAGGACTTCGCCGCCGTCGCCAAGGACAGCTCCGATTGCCCCTCGTCCAAGGAGGGCGGAGACCTCGATTTCTTCACCAAAGAGCAGATGGTAAAGCCCTTCGCCGAAGCCGCCTTCTCTATGAAGAAGGACGAGATAAGCGGTGTTGTCGAAACCGATTTCGGCTACCACATAATCAAGCTGACCGACAGGAAAGATTCCTCGATGGTAGCTTACGAAGAGGTTAAGCCCCAGATACTAGATTTCCTTAGCAAGGGGCTTTTGCAAAAAGCCGTAGAAGCGAAAATCAAGGAGTTGAGGGCGCAGGCCAAGGTGGATT
>SRXB01000406.1 GCA_009724975.1 bacterium
AAGGGTGATGTCGGCCAGCGAGATGTCGGCGGTCGGCACGCGGACGGAAACTCCGTCTAGCCTTCCCTTCAGCTTCGGCAAAACCTTCTCCACGGCCCGCGCCGCTCCTGTAGTGGTTGGTATTATCGACACCGCCGCCGAACGGGCGCGCCTAAGGTCCGCATGCGGGTGGTCGAGGAGGTTTTGGTCGTTGGTGTAGGAATGGACGGTGGTCACTAGCCCCTTTTGGACCCCGAATTCTTTGTCGAGGACGTAAACTACGGGGGTAAGGCAGTTGGTGGTGCAGGAGGCGGCGCTAACCACCTTGTGCGTGGCGGCATTGTAATCCTTTTGGTTGACTCCGAGGACGATGGTCACGTCGGCGTCGTCGCTTGGCGCAGATATCAGTACCGATTGGGCGCCCGCCAGCAAGTGCTTTCTGGCATCGCCGCCGGTTGTGAAGGCTCCGGTGGCCTCGACCACCAGGTCAACCCCAAGCTCCTTCCAGGGAAGCCCCTCGGGGCGCGGTTGGCGTATCATGGTCAGTTTTTGCCCGCCCGCGCTCAGCCAGCCCTGGCCATGCTCTATCTTGCAGTCGAATCGTCCGTGGAAGGAGTCGTAGCGGAGGAGGTGCGCCAATATCCGCTCTTCGCAAAGGTCGTTGACCGCTACGATCTCCGCGTCGGGATTTGAGAGAAGGATGCGAAAGAGCGATCTCCCTATCCTCCCGAATCCGTTTATCGCAACGCGGATGGCCATGGCTCTCCCTCTGAAAGACAAAGGCCGGCTCTAGAAGCCATTTTGGGCTCCGAATCGCCGACCTTAAATGAAATACATGAAGCGCGCGTCGAGCTTTCGCTCAATCCCGAGTTCCTCGGCGCGGTCGCAAAGCGTCTTTATGGTGTTTTTCTTGAATATTTCAGCTATCTGGTCGCCGATATCCTTCCAAAGCACACTGGCTACGCACTCGCCCTTCATCTCGCACGCCGAAGCGCACGAAGCGCCGTCTTCGTCTTGCCCGACGCAAAAAACCAGCTCTATCGGACCCTCCGTGGCGGTTATTATCTGGTAGAGGGATATCTGCTCCGGCGGCTTTTTCAGGTAGTACCCGCCACGCGGGCCGCGTTTGCTGCCGAGAATTCCGACTTTTTTGAGCTTTTGGAAAATCTGCTCAAGGTAGCGCGGGCTTATCCGCTGCCTGTCGGAAATGTCTTTTATCTGGGCTGGCAATCCTCCAGCGTTGTAGGCGATGTCGAACATCGCCCTAACGCCGTATCGGCTCTTGGTGGTGAGCTTCATTTAGACTCCGATTGCTGCAAGGTTTTCCTGTCGCAAAATGAAAAATATCATCGGCAAACAGGCCCGTCAATAATTCCGCCCCGCTTCCTACTGGGCGGGCGTCGCGCGAAGGCGGATTCCAAGCTCCCTAAGCTGCTTTTCGTCCACTCCGGAAGGCGCGTCGGTCATGAGGCACGTTCCCTTTTGTGTTTTCGGGAAGGCGATGACGTCGCGTATCGACGGCGCGTTGCAGATGTACATGCAAAGCCTGTCAAGACCGAAGGCTATGCCGCCGTGGGGCGGCGCGCCGTAGGAGAGGCCTTCTAGAAGGAATCCGAACTTCTCTTTAGCCTCTTCCTCTCCGATTCCGAGGACCGAGAAGAGCTTGTTTTGCACGTCGCGGTCGTGTATGCGGATTGAGCCTCCGCCGATTTCGGTGCCGTTGAGGACGAG
>SRXB01000407.1 GCA_009724975.1 bacterium
CGCGGCGACGGCGCTTACCTTCGCAGCGTTGAATCCTTGAGGTTTTTGAATTCTCTTGGATACGGGGTGGCCGGAAGCGGCCTTGAGTTGAATCTGGCGGTGAACCCGGCGGGCGCTTTTGTGCCCGCGCCCCAAGGCGAGCTGGAGGCGAGGGTCAGGCGCGAGCTTTTGAGAAGGTGGGGAGTGACCTTCGACGGCCTTTACTCCTTCGCGAATGTGGCTCTCGGGCGCTTTCGGGAGTGGCTTTCCGACTCAGGAAACCTCGCTGTTTACGAGGAGAGGATGGCCTCCCTCTTCAACCCCTGCGCCGTTAGTGGGCTTATGTGCCGCACACTGGTTTCCGTTTCGTGGGAGGGGTTTTTATTCGACTGCGATTTCAACCAGGCGGCTGGGATTCACATGGGCGGCGCTTTTCTTCACGTGAGCGAAGCCGACCCGGGCAGGCTGGTGGAAATAGGGATTTCCACCGCCGATCACTGTTACGCCTGCACCGCCAATAGCGGCTTCACCTGAGGCGGTGAGATCGGCGCCTAGTCGGGCGCGTGTTTTTGCGGTGGCGGGTAAGCGGGGAGGGAGGGGCTTTGCCGCATCGGCAAGGCTACAATGAATTGATGAACTCCTGGAGAATGCTGAGTTCTTTGTCCTCAAGATCTACGAACCTTACGCCGGACAGGACCATCTCGTTTTCCTTGAATTCGTAGAGAACCTGGGCGGGAATCGTCAAATTATGCTCTCCGAGCTTGAGTTTCAGCTCGATGACGCGCCCCTCCTCGAAGTGGCGGCTGCCTGCGAGCATGCACCCTCCGAGGCCAAGTTGCTGGGTCTTTAGCGAAAGAGGGGGAAGGTCGTCGAATGGCAGCGTTGCCTTTGCGGGTACTTCGACGTATACCCTCGGATGTTTTCTGATTTTTTCGTAGTGGTTTTCAGACGCCAAGCTACACCTTCCGTTTGAGACAAGCTGTCTTGTGTTTCCATTATCATATTATTGCCCCTTAAAAACAAGAAAACACGTGAAGTAAACCCAAGGGCGCTCTCTAGGCGGTGGCAATAAGGTGACCGGAAAATAACCGCGCGCGTTTTAAGGAAGGCTTAAGCGGGAAAATCAACGCGCCATAGAAGGCCCCGACGAGGGCTAAGGCGCGGAGCGTCTTGCGGGGGCTGGCGGCGGCCCGCCGGATTTTGACCATTGACTTGCGGTTTTTGGGTGATAAATGGAGCGTTAGCAGACAGAAGCGTTTTCGCGGCAAGAGGGAGGCGCAAATGGCTCTTTCGCTCAAAATCGCATCTTCATTATCCGGGGCTTTTCAAAGGATAAGAAACGGCCAGATTTGCGGATGCGCGTCCTGCGGCGAATGCTGCATCCGTTTCAGCGGTGTTTTGATGGTCTGCGATTCGGATGTGGCCCGCTGGAAAGCCCAGGGGCGCGAAGATTTGCTTGAGCGAATCGGCCCCGCGGGTAAAATCTGGTACTCCCCCGCCGGTAAGACACGAGAAAAGGTCTGTCCCTTCCTGAAAATCGAAGCGCCCGGCCACGTCCTGTGCTCCATCCACGAAACAAAACCCTTTATTTGCAAGGCTTACCCTGGCGCGTACCAGGGCTTTCGCTGCGCGAGGGGTTTTTCCTTCGACGTGGCTCGTGAGGTCACCGCCGACAGGCCGCTGATAGCTTGAGCGCGGCCATCCTTCACGGCCCGCCTCCATC
>SRXB01000408.1 GCA_009724975.1 bacterium
CCCTTCTGGAATCGGTTTGGCGCCCCATAGCTTAGTGACTGCAACCGGCAGGAAAATGGCGGCTACTAAGAGAAAGACCAAGGGGTAGACGAAGGCCGCGAGGGAGTTTGATTCTATTGCCTCGTAGAGGGAGGGGAAAGCCAGTCGCAGAGCGTCCCCGAGGAGGGCCACTATCATCCATGGCCCTATCATTGAAAATTCCATCTTCGCGTTTGTGGCAAGGAATGCCAGCCTGGACGCGTCTTCACCCAAAAGGAGCTTTTTTAGGCCGTATGCTTCCCACCAGAGGAGCAGCTGAAGGGCTAGATAGGGGGCAAGTCCGGCCAGCGTCGAGAGGAGGTCCGATTCATTTGCTGGGCCAGCGGAAAAAGAGGACAGGTAGGGAGTGGTGAAGAGAAGCAGGGCGAAGGGCGCGAGCAGCCCCACCTGGAATTTTTGCGTTAGTCCCTGAAATCTCGGACGCCAGTACGCCGCCACGGAGGGGCTTGACGCCGCCGAGCGGGCGATTGCCCGAAATTTCAGCCTCATCCACCCCCAGGAGGCCAAAATGACCAGCGTCGCGGCCAAATGGCCGTAAGGCCCGTCGAAATCGTGGGCCGAGGACTGCGCCGTCGCCACTATCGCGAAGGCTGTAAGGTAGCAGAATATAGAGTTGTACATTTTTCCCGTTCAAAAGATGTGTATTTATAGGATACCGCCAAATGCTCTAAGGGGGGGGTGTCTTTTAGCGGGCGATTCTACGCGAACCTGCGGCAAAGACAAGTCTTGTGGCACTTAGAGGGGAGAGTTTGGGCGGCTGAAAAAGGCAAAAATACTAAAACGACGTTTCCTGTAAATTTTTGGCGCTTTTTTGCGGGGCCGGTCGGCGAGCTCGCCAAAAACCATTTTCGCGTTTTAAAGACGACGCGGCCTAAGGCTAAGATTTTTTTGGATAATCGGGAATCTCTCATAAAAAAAATGGACGTTTGTTTTTCTTTCGGGTAGATGTATCAGATGCGCCAATGGCGATTTCGCGCCCATGTAGGGATGTGGGCGCTAATATTTATCCTTTTCATCCTACACTCAAATCAAAGGAGCGAGAGTACGACATGAGCAGGGAAAAGGGGATCTTGAAAGAATCGACTCTGGACTCGTATCTGGAGAGTCGAGGGGTAAGCCGCCGCGGCTTCCTGAAATTCTGCAGCGCAATGGCCGCGACCCTGGCACTTCCGGCAAGCTTCGCCGACAAGGCCGCCGCCGCCCTTGCCGCCGACAACAGGCCGCCGGTCATCTGGCTCGAATTCCAGGACTGCGCGGGCGACACCGAGTCGCTGCTTCGCGCGTCGCGCCCAAGCGCCGCGGAGCTGATACTCGACTACCTCTCGGTGGACTACCATGAGACGATTATGGCCGCCGCGGGCCACCAGGCCGACCAGGCCCTTGAGCAGACTGTTGAGAAGTACAAAGGCAAGTATATCTGCATAGTCGAGGGCTCGATTCCGGTCAACAAGAACGGCATCTACTGCATGGTCGGCGGCAAGACCGCCCTGGCCACCACCAAGGAAGTGTGCGGTAACGCCGCCGCGGTCATCTGCGTCGGCACCTGCTCCTCCTACGGCGGCATCGCCGCCGCCTCGCCCAACCCCACCGGCGCCAAGGGCGTGCGCGACATCATCTCCAACGTCCCCATCGTCAACCTCCCCGGTTGCCCGATGAACGTC
>SRXB01000409.1 GCA_009724975.1 bacterium
CCGACGACGGCATAGTCCAGCGCGCAATAAAAGAGATAAAGAACGCCCAGCCCGAGCTTTGCGTCATCACCGACGTCTGCATGTGCGAATACACCGACCACGGCCACTGCGGAGCGATAGTGGGCGGCGACGTGGACAACGACTCCACCCTTGAGCTTCTGGTTTTGGAGGCGCTCTCCCACGCCAGGGCAGGGGCCGACATGGTGGCTCCCTCCGACATGATGGACGGGCGCGTGGGCGCGATACGCTCGGGGCTTGACGGCGACGGCTTCGAGAACATTCCCGTCATGGCCTACGCCGCCAAGTATGCCTCAACCTTCTACGGCCCCTTCCGCGACGCGGCGGAGTCGCCGCCCAAGTTCGGCGACCGCAGAAGCTACCAGATGGACCCCGCCAACGCCCTTGAGGCTTTGCGCGAGGTGGAGCTGGACGTCATGGAGGGCGCCGACATCGTCATGGTAAAGCCCGCGCTTCCATACCTGGACATCATCCGCATGATAAAAGACCGCTTCGCCATGCCCACGGCGGCCTACAACGTAAGCGGCGAATACTCGATGGTCAAGGCGATGGAAAAGCTCGGCTGGGGCGACGGCACCGGCCTCATGATGGAGATGCTCCTCTCCATAAAGCGCTCCGGAGCCGACATGATTCTCACCTACTTCGCCCCCGAGGCGGCGAAGGTCTTGCAGGACTAGAGAACTTGAACCTTAGGCGCGAATTTCGGGTGGTGGAGTCCTCGGTCGTCACCGACGACGAGTTGACCCGCATAATAAACCACGAGGCGCAAAGCGGCTGGTGCTTCAACGGCTTTCACTTCGCCATGAGGGAGGGTTCGCACCGTCCCTCGATGGCTTTCGTACTCTTTTACAGGGAATTGAACGACCAAGCGGAGCCCAGTCCATGAAAAAACCCTTAGCCCTGCTCCTTCTTCTCGCCGCGCCCGCCATCGCCGCCGCCTCCCAGCTCTCTATAACCCGCCACGCCTTCACGCGGGAGATAGCGGGGAGGGAGCCGATGGACGACCGCCAGGTATTCAAATCGACGGAGGGAGTCGTTTATTTCTTCAACCAGATAGTCTATGACGGCTCGCCCACCGAGATAAGCCACGTGTGGAAGTACGGCGGCGAGGTGATAAACGAGATACCTCTTCACCTTGAGGGCCCCAACTGGCGCACCTGGTCCAACACCAAGGTCCTTCCCGAGCAAACGGGGGAGTGGACCGTGGAGGTGAAGGCCGACGGCGAGGCGGTTTTCTCCGCCTCCTTCACCGTCGAAAAGTAAGATGGCCCGCGTCTACCTCGTAGACGGGACGAACCTCCTTTACCGCGCTTACCACGCGATAAGGGGTTTTTCCAACTCGGCGGGCCTTCCCACCAACGCCGCCTACGGCTTTACGGCCATGGCGCTTAGGCTTGAAAAAGAAGAGAAGCCTGACCGTCTGGCCGTGGTCTTCGACCCAAAAGGCCCGACCCGCAAGCACGACCTCTACTCCGACTACAAGGCCAACCGCGAGGAGACCCCCAAGGAGCTCGTAGCGCAAATTCCTTACGTGCACCGCATACTTTCCGCCATGGGCATTCCAGTTCTTGTTGCCCCCGGCATTGAAGCGGACGACGTGATAGGCGTTTTGGCCGCCCGCGCCGCCCAAAAAGGCGACGAGGTCACCATAGTCACCGGCGACAAGGATTTTTGCCAGCT
>SRXB01000410.1 GCA_009724975.1 bacterium
GAAAATTGACAAGCCTTTCAAGGTTTTTTTAACAGTTGGGGCCTTTGCCCCCTTTAGGGGCGGCCCGGGGATAACGAAAAGGGAGGAACCACGAAAATGTTCTCAGCGCTAGCAAAATTCATGAATGACGGCGGCCCGTTCATGTACGCCATCACCGCCTGCCTCATCTTCGGCGCGGCGGTAAGCATCGAAAGACTCTACTTCCTCATAAAGAAATTCGACGTCGACGGCAGGAAATTCTACAACGAACTCACCAAGCTCATACAAAACGGCGATGTCAACGCCGCCAGGGCGCTCTGCAACTCCGACGCCCCCCTGCCGCGCATCCTCGGAGCGGGCCTCTCCAACGCAAGCAAGAGCGAAACCGCCATTCAGAACGCGGTAGACGAAGAGGCCCTCTCGATTATCCCCTCCATAGAAAAACGCACCCCCTACATTTCGATGGTCGCCAACGTCTCCACTCTCCTTGGACTCATCGGAACTATCCAGGGCCTCATCTACGCCTTCGACGCGCTGGCCAACGCCGACCCCTCCCAGAAGGGCGCCCTTCTCGCCCAGGGCATAGCGATGGCGATGTACACCACCTACTACGGCCTAATGGTCGCGATACCGCACATGATCGTCTACTCGGTAATACAGGCGAAGACCACCAAGGTCATAACGGAAATCGACGAGTACTCCGTCAAGTTCATAAATTTCCTCATCGCTCGCCGTAAGGGGGAATAAGATGGCGGGTTACTCGCCCTCAAAGAGACGGCATGGAAAACACGACGAGATAGACCTGCCGCTCATCCCCGCGATGAGCCTCATGGTAGTTCTCGTGCCCATGCTAATACAGACCGCGGCTTTCGAGCAGTTCGCCTCAATGCAGTTGAACCTCCCGAGCTCCGACGTGGTCTCCTACGTCGAAAGCCCCTCAATGGCCGAGACGGCGGATTCCATCTCGCTGGCCCTCACCAGGCAGGGGTTTCAGATAATCTCGGAGGAGGCCACGCTCAGGAAAATTCCCCTTCGCGGGAACCAGTTCGATTTCGAAAGCCTCAAGGGCGCGCTCGACGACTACAAGAGAGGCGCCTACTCGCGGCAGACCGCCATAATTCTCCTGGTGGAGGACGGCGTCATCTACGACGACATAATCCATGCGATGGACGTCTGCCGCCCATTCTTCCCCGGCGTCTCGCTGGCCGACCGCATTTCGGGCTAGGGGCGGGGAGAGATGGCTTTTTCGCCGACAAAGAAAAAGAAGTTCAAGCCCTCATCGCCTCAGGAGGCCAACATACAGATAACGTCGCTGATGGACATCTTCACGACGCTTCTGGTCTTCATGATGCTCAACTACTCTTCCGACGCGACGGTCCAGCTGGCGAAGTCGATAAAGCTGCCCGCCTCCACCGCGAAGGAAAACGTCCACCCCGCTGTGGCCGTGGCCTTCACGGGCCAATCGCTTTACGTTGATGGAAAGCTCCTCGTCGAGGACCTTACTCCCTATATGAACAGCGACGAGATGATGATACAGCCCCTCTACGAGGTGCTGAGCGCCAACGCCGAAAACCTGAAAAAAATCTCCGAGAAGAACAAGGAGATCGACTTCACCGGCGAGATACTTTTGCAGGGAGACCGCAACATCCCCTTCCGCCTTCTCAAGAAGGTGATCTACACGGCGGGACAGGCCGAATACGTCAACCAGTCCCTCGTCGT
>SRXB01000096.1 GCA_009724975.1 bacterium
AACGGGCAGGTAGCTCAGTCGGTAGAGCAGGGGACTGAAAATCCCCGTGTCGGCGGTTCAATTCCGTCTCTGCCCACCAATAAAAACAAAGGGTTAGGCTTAACGGCCTAACCCTTTTGTTTTGTGCGGCTAACATATGGCTAACCGCGTCTAGTATCTACCTATTTCTACCCTTACCACACCAAAACATAATAATTTTCTGCGCTGAAGGGAGGTTCCGCAAGATGGGCAAAGCTTTGTATCCATTCCCGTGACCTGATTCCGGCAATTTCCGCAATCCTTTATGTAATCTCAACGGCTCCCAACCAACCGCGAAATCTCCTGCCCGCTTTTTGCACCTATAAAAAAGGGAGCCTTTCGGCTCCCTTATCCATATCGCTAAATAAAAAATCTACGGCGTCAGCGCCTGACCCGCAAGCCCCGTCGTTTCGTCAAAACCCATCATGAGGTTGAAATTCTGGACGGCCTGGGTGCTTGCGCCCTTGGCGAGGTTGTCGATGACCGACATTATGACGACGCGGCCAGCGGCGGGGTAGTCGCGAACGGCCATCATGCAGCGGTTGGTACCGCGCACGAAAGCGGTGTCTGGAATGACCTCGCCCGGGGCGACCTCGACGAAGGGGCGACCCTTGTAAAACTCGCGCCAAGCCTTTTCCATGTCGGCGCGTTTCACCCCAGCCTTCGGGACCGCGTAGATGGTGGAGAGCATCCCCCTCGTCATGGGGATGAGGTGCGGCGTGAAGGCGACCTTCACGGATGCGCCCTTAGCCTTTGAAAGGTGGCTCTCTATCTCCGGCGCGTGGCGGTGGCTGGCGACCTTGTAGGCTTTCAGGCTCTCGTTGGCCTCGCAGTAGTGAGTCGTCTGGGTGGCACCCCTCCCCGCGCCGGAAACGCCGGACTTGGAATCTATTATTATCCCCTCGGCTTCGATGAGCCCTGCCTTGATGAGCGGGTAGAGCGGCAGGATGGAGGAGGTTGGGTAGCAGCCCGGGTTCGCCACGAGTATCGCGCCCCGAATCTGGTCGGCGTAGATCTCCGCCAGTCCGTAAACGGCTTTGCGGCAGAGGTCTGGGTGGGGGTGGGGTCCGTAGGCGGCCTTGTATTCCTCGGGGTCGTTGAAGCGAAAATCAGCCGAGAGGTCAACGACCTTCTTCCCCTTCGCCAAGATTCTCGCAACCACTTCGGCGCTCGCCTCGTGGGGTAGGGCGGTGAAGAAAAAATCAGCCCCATCGAAGGCGCTGTCGTCGGAGTGATCGGAGAAGACGAGGTTGAGCGGCGAAAGCGCGGGGTAGCACTCCCAAAGGGGCTTGCCCACATACTGGCGGGAGGTGATGAGCGTTATCTCGGCCTTGGGGTGCGCGCTAAGGATTCTTATAAGCTCCGCGCCGGTGTAGCCGCTGGCGCCTATTATCCCTACTTTTACCATTTTGGGCTCTCCCGGAATAAAAAAGGGCTTCCGCCTGGAAGCCCTTTGGTGATTCGCTCTTATAAAAGCTCTCTGGCGGATTAGCGCTTGGAGAACTGGCAGCTGCGGCGGGCCTTGTGGTGGCCGTACTTCTTGGACTCGACGATGCGGGCGTCGCGGGTGAGAAGGCCTGCCTTCTTCAGCGAGTCGCGAAGCTCGACCTCGGCGGTCACGAGGGCGCGGGCGATGCCGTGACGAACAGCCTCGGCCTGGCCGGTGGGGCCGCCGCCGGAGACGTTCACGGTCACGTCGTACTTAGCCAGGCGCTCGGTTATGGCGAGCGGGGTGAGTACGGCGCGCTGGTGGGCCTCGCGGGGGAAGTGCTGCTCAAGGCTTCTGCCGTTATTTATCACAATCTTTCCCTCGCCTTCAGAAAGGAATACGCGGGCGACTGCGGTTTTTCTCTTGCCGGTGGTGTTGGTCACGCTCATCTTGTCCGTCCTTATTAATTAGACTTCGAGGGGAAGGGGCTGCTGGGCCGCATGGGGATGCTCGGCTCCGGCGTAAACCTTGAGCTTTCCGAACATCTTTCTTCCAAGGGGATTTTTGGGAAGCATGCCCTTGACCGCGATCTTGATCACCTCTTCGGGCTTCTGGTCAATCATCTCGCGGGCGCTTCTGCCGCGAATGCCGCCGGGGAAGCCGGTGTGCCAGAAGTACATCTTCTGGTCAAGCTTGTTGCCGGTGAGGCGGATCTTGTCGGCGTTCACTACGACGACGAAATCGCCCGCATCGACGTGGGGAGTATAGGTGGGCTTGTGCTTGCCGCGAAGCACGGAGGCGATGCGGCTGGCGATCCTGCCCACGGGCAGACCCTGCACGTCAACCACGAACCATTCGGGATTGACGGTTTCGGGCGTGGCCATATAGCTCTTCATGACTGGTAACCTCATCCATAACGGGAATTTTCGTCAAACCGCCCCCATCCGGCCATTGCGCCGGTGTAAGGGGCTTCGAAAGCATGCCTTTATATCCGAAGAAAAAACCTTGCGCAAGGGGAAACTTCACAAAAAATCTCAACAGCCCGACCAAAAATTCCTTTTCATACCTTCCATTGACTCTTTCGCCCGCTAGCGCCTACACTTGGGAAGCTTTGAATACCCCATAAGGAGCACTTGATGTTCGAGAGCATTCTTCTCGGTTTGATACAGGGCCTCACCGAATTTTTCCCGGTAAGTTCATCCGCCCACCTCGTAATGGTCCAAAGCCTTCTGCCCTCCTTCCCGCAGGTCGACGTCCTCTTCGACGTAATGCTCCACATGGGGACGATTCTGGCGGTGCTGGTCTATTTCCGCCACGAAATCCTGGGTTTCCTCGGCTCTTTTCGCCCCGGCGGCTCGCCGGAGAAGCGAAAGGTCGTCTACATGGTTATTCTGGCGACCATACCGACGGGGATAATGGGGATAGCGTTCAGGGACTTTTTCCACGGGCTCTTCTCCTCGCCGCGGGCCGCCGCCGCCTTCCTGCTCGTCACCGGAGCCTTTTTGTGGATAGCCGAAAGCCTCTCCAAGGGCGACACGGGGATTGAAAAAATCGGCCCGAAAAAGAGCCTCGCCCTGGGGATTGCGCAGGGGATAGCGATAGCCCCGGGAATAAGCCGCTCGGGGGCCACCATCTCAGCCGCCCTACTCATGGGAGTGCGCGGAGTGGACGCGGCTCGCTTTAGCTTTTTCATGTCGATACCGGCGGTACTGGGCGCGGGGTTGGTGGAGCTTAAGGACTCGGGGCAGACGACCCTTCCGGCCTCCGCTTTCGCCCTCGGCATTCTGGCCGCTTTCCTCTCGGGGCTTTTCGCGATAAATTTCCTCCTCGAAGCGATGAGGAAAAAGCGTTTTCGCTGGTTTTCGGTCTACTGCTGGGTAGTGGGCGTTTCTTTTCTGGCCTTGGCCCGCTGAAATGAGAGCGAGGAGCTTTAATGGCTGACAACGGCGCGGAAAAAGGGAAAGGGCGGCTGGCCGAGAGGGTAAAGGCCGAACTGATAGGCATAACCCTCTTCATAGTGGCGGTCTTTTTCGCGGTTTGCCTTCTCTCCTTTTCCGCCACGGACCCCTCCTTCAACAACCTCACCGACCCGGGCGCGCAGGTCCAGAACGCCATGGGGCTTTTGGGCGCCTACATATCCGAGCTTATGCTCTACCTGCTAGGCCAGTCCGCCTATTTCGTACCGCTGGCCATCTTCGTGGTAGCGATACGATTCATAATATTAAAACCCATCGAGCACATAGGGTGGGTGGCCTTCGGCTATGGCGCGATAACCGTTTTATACGCCGCCCTCGCCGACCTCGTCTTCGGCATGTCCACCTTCGACCGCGCCAGCCTTCCGGCGGGCGGGGGAATAGGCGAAATAGTCACCAAAGGGCTCATTTTCCTCATAAACAGGCAGGGCGCATATCTCATCGTCCTCTCGGGGCTCCTCTGCTCCCTCATCTTCACGGTCAACTTCTCGGTCTTCGCCTTTGGCGGCGACCTAAAAAACCGCCTCGCCGCGTGGTGGGCCGAGAGGAAGGCCAAAAAAGCCGAGCGCAAGGAGGAGAAGGCCCGCCTGAAGGAAGAAAAACTCGTCACGGCGGCGATAAAATCGGAAGCGCTCAAAAAACCGCCGAAAATAGTCTCCGACAAGGAGCCGGAGCGACACCTCCCCAAGGTTCAGGAAGCGTTCGACTTCATCCGCGAGGTGGACGGCTACACCCTCCCGCCCCTCGACCTCTTCGAGGGCAAGCCCGCCACCTCAAAGGGGCCGGATCAGGACTCCCTAATCCTCGCCTCCAAGCTGCTGGTCAAAAAACTGCAGGATTTCGGGGTGGAATGCGCCGTTGACACCGTCCACCCCGGCCCTGTGGTTACGATGTTCGAGATAAAGCCAGCGCCCGGAGTCAAGATAAACAAGATAGTGAACCTTTCCGACGACCTGGCGATGGCGCTTCGGGCGCAGTCGATAAGAATAGTGGCTCCCATCCCAGGCAAGGACACCGTAGGGGTGGAGATTCCCAACGCCGAGCGTGAAATAGTGACCCTTGGCGAACTTTTGAACTCCCAGCAGATGCGCCAGTCCGATTCTCCCCTCTCCATCGCCTTGGGAAAAGACATCGCAGGCAACCCCGTCGTCGCCGACCTCGCCCGCATGCCGCACCTTCTTGTGGCCGGCGCCACCGGCTCCGGCAAATCGGTGGCGGTCCATGCCATGCTGGCGAGCCTCCTCTCCCGAGCCGCCCCCAAAGACGTGCGCCTCATCATCGTAGACCCCAAGATGCTTGAGCTTTCCGTTTACGACGGCATACCCCACCTCCTTTTGCCCGTGGTTACCGAGGCGAAAAAAGCGGCGTTGGCCCTGCGCTGGGCGGTCGCCGAGATGGAGCGACGCTACCGGCTTATGGCGGAGGGCGGGGTGCGCAACATCACCTCGCACAACAAAAAAGTCGAAAAGATGATAAAGAGCGGCGAGGTGGCCGAGGGAGAACGCCTTGCCGAGCACCTGCCCTTCATTGTGGTGATAATAGACGAGCTGGCCGACCTTTTGATGGTCGCGGCCAAAGACGTGGAGGAGGCGATAGCCCGCCTCGCGCAGATGGCCCGCGCCGCCGGTATACACCTTATAGTCGCGACCCAGCGCCCCTCGGTCGATGTCCTAACCGGCATGATAAAGGCCAATTTCCCCGCCAGAATCGCCTTCCAGGTGGCCTCGCGGGTCGATTCGCGCACCATTTTGGATTCCATAGGGGCGGAGGCGCTCCTCGGCGGAGGCGACATGCTCTTCATGCCGCCCGGAACGGCCAAAATAACCCGCGTCCACGGCTCCTTCGTGAGCGAGGCCGAGATAAGCGGCCTGACCTCCTTCCTAAAGTCCCAGGGAGAGCCCGAATACAACGAGGAGATTCTCTCCGACGAGGGCGAGGGCGGCGGCTACGTGGACGGTGAGGAGTTCGACGACCTCTACGACGAGGCGGTGCGCTTCGTCACCGAGGCAGGGCAGGCCTCCACCTCGATGGTCCAGCGAAAATTCAAGATAGGCTACAACCGCGCCGCCAACCTCATCGACATGATGGAGCGCGAAGGCGTCGTCGGCCCCTCAAAGGGCGCCAAACCCCGCGAAGTCCTCGCGCAAAGAGTCTGAAGATGAAGAAAATCCTCCTGCCCCTCGCGGTGGTGGCGCTTCTGGCCCCGATGGCCCGCGCCCAGCAGGGCGTTGTAGAGCCGATAATAAAATCCTACGCCAAGGTCAACGACCTGTCGGCGCGCTTCGTGCAGGTTTCCACGGCAAAAGCCGCCGAGCTGGAAAAGACCTCGGGCGGCAAGGTTTTTATTAAGCGCGGCGGCAAAATGAGGTGGGAATACGAGGGGGACGACCCGCAGGTCATCGTCAGCGACGGCAAAACCCTCTGGTTTCACCAGGTGCGGGACAGAACCGCACTGAAAAAGAAGATGGAAGAACTCTCCCCTTCGGTGAGGGTGGCGCTTGACCTCATAGAGGGGCTCGACCGCGCCGAGGAGTATTTCACAGTCTCCTCCTGCGGCGAAGGATGCGCGGCGCTGGCGCCAATTAAGGCCGACCCCGACCTCAAAAGGCTGGTGGTTAACTTCGACGGCGGCGGAACGATAACCGGCGTGACAACTGAAAACGTCCTGGGAAACTCCACCCGCGTGACATTTTCCGAGATAAAAAAGAATTCCGCGATTAAGGACAATCTTTTCGATTTCAAGCCGCCTAGGGGCGTCGAGATCGTGGAAGGCGACGGTGAGGGGCAATGAAAAAGGTTGGCCTGATTAGTCTTGGCTGCGCAAAGAACCGCGTTGACGCGGAAAAGATTCTGGGCGGCCTCGCGGCTCGGGGTTTTGAGATAGTGGAGGACCCGGCGCAGGCCGAGGTGGTCATCGTCAACACCTGCGGCTTCATAAAGGATGCGGTAGAGGAGTCGGTGGAAGAGATTTTGATGGCCGCCAAGCTCAAGACCGAGGGAAACTGCAAGGTGCTGGCGGTCTCAGGCTGCCTATACAAGCGCTATCCGGAGATGGAAAACGAGCTTCCGGAGGTCGACCACTTCTTCACCCCCGACCAGATAGCCCAAATACCCGAAATAATTGGCGGCGGCAAAGACTTAAAGCCGCTTTTGCACCCGGCGCGCCTTCTTACCGCGCCGCCCCACAGCGTTTACCTCAAAATTGCCGAAGGGTGCTCGAACCGCTGCACTTATTGCACAATTCCAGCCATCAGGGGCGATTTCGTCTCCCACCCCGTCGATTCGCTCGTTCAAGAGGCCCGCTGGCTCGCCGGTCAGGGTGCGGTGGAGCTAAATCTGGTGGCGCAGGACTCCACCTCCTACGGCAGTGACCTCGGCAAGGAGGGGGCTCTGATAGAGCTTCTGGGCAAACTGCAGGAGATAGACGAGGTAAGGTGGATACGCCTTCTCTACTCCTACCCCCGCCCGCTTTCGGATGGTCTCATTGCCCTTCTCGCCGAAAACAACAAGATTCTGCCCTACATCGACGCCCCCATACAGCACGCCCATCCGCGCGTTCTCAAGGCGATGGGGCGAAAGGTGGATTCCACCCAGACAGCCGAATTCTTCAAGCGGCTCAAAAAACACGTGCCGGGCATAGTCCTTCGCACCACCTGCATCGTGGGGTTCCCGGGCGAGACGGAGGCTGAGTTCGAGGAATTGATGCGCTTTGTGGAAGAGATACGGTTCAACCACCTTGGGGCGTTCGTCTACTCGCCCGAAGAGGGAACCGCCGCCGCGACCATGGGCAAGCAGGTTCCACCGGAGAAGGCGTGGGAGCGTCACGACCAGCTCATGACCCTGCAGGCCGAGATGAGCTACCTGAAAAACCTCGAATTCGTTGGAAAAGAGCTCGACTTGCTTGTGGAGGGCATTGACGAGAACGGCGAGGTGGTGGGCAGAACCTACGGGCAGGCGCCCGAGGTGGACGGCATCACCCGCATAGAGAACTGGGG
>SRXB01000411.1 GCA_009724975.1 bacterium
TTTTATCCGGCTATCATCTTTTTGAGCTCTTCGCCCGTCGGAATCTTGCCGGAAAAGGCTACCTTGCCGTCGATGACGAGAGCCGGGGTCATGAGGACGCGGTGCTTCATAATCTCTCCCAAATCCTCGACCTTCACTATCTGGGCATCAATTCCGGCCTCTTTCGCGGCTTCCTTCACCGCGTCGTAGAGTTTGGAGCACTTCTGGCAGCCGGTTCCCAAAACTTCCAGCTTCATATCCTCTCCTTAATAGCCGTAGAAGGAGGCTTTAAGAATGTAAAGGCCGACAAGGGCTATCAAAGCCCCGGCCACGCGCTTGAAAATTGTGTTGGCGCGCTGAAACGACCTTGAGGCGACAAGGTTTTTGGCTACGCCCACCGAGGTCCCCGCCACCACTATCAAAAGGCAGTGGCCTATCGCGTAGGTCCACAAAAGGGCGAGGCCGTAGGCCATGTTTCCCTTGGAGGCGATATAGGTGAGAACAACTACCAGAATCGGCGCGGCGCAGGGCGCGGAGACGACCCCGAAGAGAAGGCCCAGCAAGAAGGCGCTCAGCATGCCGCCCTCTTGAGGCGCCATAGCCCTGAATCGCTCGGGGACCGAAAAGGCCCATAGGTCCCAGAGGTGCGCGGCCATTAAAAGGCAAACCGCCGCTATTATCCACGGCCAACCCTCCCAGACGTCGCCAAAGAGCTTGCCCATGGTGACCGCCACGAAACCCATGGCGGTGAACATGGCCGCCAGCCCCGCCACGAAGACGAGAGTGAAAGCCAGTGAGCGCTTCCACCCCGAAACCCCCTCGTAGCCGCCCACGAACCCTATAACCAGGGGAATCATCGCCAGCACGCAGGGGTTTGAGGCGGTAAGAGAGCCTCCGACGAAGACCGCTACGAAGGCCAGCCACGGATTTGTGTTGATAAGGTCCTGCGTCTGCCCCAAAAACTGGTCCAGCATCGTCAAATCACTTTCCCCAAAGGCCAAGCTCCCTTAGCTTGCCCATGAGATCGTCTTTTTTCATGAGCCCGACGTTCCGGTAAAGCTCTTTTCCCGAGGCGTCGAAAAATATTATCGTCGGAACCATCATAACCTGATATTCCGCCGTAACCGCCACCTCCTCCTTGATGTGGACAAAGCGGGTGAGCACCTTGCCGGCCACCTCGGCGTTAAGTTCGTCCATTATCTTGCCCTGCGCTATGCACTGCTGGCAGCGCTTCATGCCAAAATCCGCGACAAGGGGCTTCTTGGCGGCCCGCGCCATATCGCCCAGGGTGTCGGCAAGGGCGCTTGCCGAAACAAAAGCCGCCAAAAGCGCGAAAACCGCCGGAAAAACCGAGCGTCGGCTAATTTTGCGGAACACTTTCATGTCAATTCCTCGCATAATCCAAAATTTATCCGCCAAAACTCTATTGGGTGGAATAACTTTGCCCAATCCAGCCTTTACCCTCTTTCGAAACGCCCTTACAATACTCCCAACTCAAGGAAAGGGCCAGCGGCTGAAAAGCCTTCTCCATAATTCAAAAAACCCGCCTTCGAGCAAATCGATGGATTTGCGAGCAACGAGCGAAGTGAGCCTTCGTGTCGTTTTGATTTTGTGAATTGATGGGTTTTTCTTTTAGCTACCTTTCCTCGTGGAAAGGTAGCGCCAAACACGCCCCTGCGAGCCCATTTTCGAGTCCGAAAAATCGCTCCCTTGAAGGA
>SRXB01000097.1 GCA_009724975.1 bacterium
GTTTGCCCCTACGGTGTAAAAGGAGCCGTCGGCGAAGACCACCGCCACGGTCCTCTCCTGATAGATGGTGAAAAGCCCCCAGCACATCGCGCATATCTGCACCAGGCCGATGACCGACATGTCAAAGGCCAGCATGCGGCGCGATTTTTTCGGGTTGAAGACGATAAGGGTCAGGAGGGGGCCGACCACCATGTCCACGCAGGCTATTATGCGAAGGGCGCGCCACCCCCCTTCCGTGACGAAGTAGGGCATGGGAAACCACCACGCCACGAAAACGAGTAGCATGGCGGATAGCACCGCCACGCTAAGTACCAGGTGTGTTCCGAACGCCTTGAACCGGCTCAAGGGCGGTTTTCCTCTTCCCGGCTACTTCTTCTCCGGCGGCAACGGGCTGTCGATGAGTTTTATCACGTCCTCGGCGTTGCGGGCGCCTGGGAAGACCCTACCGTCGGGGAGGATGAAGGTCGGGGTGGAGCGGATCTCCAGCTTGGCCGCCAGCGCCTCGTTTTTGTCTATCTGGTCGGTTTTGCAGGTGGGGGCGGGTATCTCTTCGCCCGCAAGGCTCTTTTCAAGAAGTTCGAGTGACTTGGCGCAGATTATCGCCTCGGACTTCTGCCTCGCCTTGGGGTGGATCTTCAGGGGGAGCATCTTTATGAAGAAGGCGATGTCGCTTCTTTTTGCTACGACCTTGTTCATCTCCTCCTGGAATTTCTTGCAATAAGGGCATTCGGGGTCGTCAAAGACTATTACCCGAAGTTTTGCGTCGGGCTTTCCGACCACCACGGCGTCGTCCAGGGGTATTTCACCAGGGTTGACGCGGTTCAGTTCCGCCATGGAGAGGCGGGTCAGGCTCTCTTTTGTCGCTATTTCGATTACCTCTCCCTGTATTAGGTATTTTTTCGAGTAGTCGAGATAGAGGGGGAGCTTGCGGTTGTTTTTCTTGTCGAATACCGCGATTGACCAAAGGCCCGGCACCTTGGCCAGCTTGACGTCGATTACCTCGGCGGCTATTCCAAGCGGAGCCAGCGCCTCAGTGGCCTGCTCTTTTGAGAGGCTGTGGCAATCGGTGCATTTGCCCTCGCCGCAGCCGCCGAAGGCCATAGAGCTTTGCGCCGCGAGCGCGAGGGAGAGGGAAAGAAGGGAAAAGGCTAAAAAACGCTTCAAGGCAAATCCTCCTGATTGAAAAACGGGGTTATTTTACAACTATTGGGCACCGTCTCCAAGAACAACCGTAGCGCATCTTAGACGTGGCCGCGCTTTATTTGTGTTAATTAGTTTAATCGGGTTTTTTCAAGTTGTGCTACAATGCGCGCGCCGACGGATTATTTTTGCGGCGGATTGGAAACGGGAAGGGTTGATGGCGAAAAATAAAGGTCCAGTGGTGCTGGCAAGGCCCGAGCATCCGCTTTCGCGGTCGCTGGTGGACCCCGATGTACTCTGGGTTTTGAGAAAGCTCCGCTCGGAAGGCTTTCTGGCCTACATAGTGGGAGGAGCGGTGCGCGACATACTCCTTGGCCGCGAGCCCAAGGATTTCGACGTCGGCACCGATGCGCGCCCAAGCCAGTTAAAGCGCATCTTCAGGAACTCAAGGCTCATCGGGAGGCGCTTTCGCATAGCTCACATCTATTTTCGCAAAAAGGGCGAGGCGGATAAAATCGTAGAGGTGACGACCTTTCGCGGAACCGCTCAGCTAAACGGCGAAGAGGAGATACACCCCGAAGACGCGGACCACACCGGCGCGGTTTTCGGCACTCCCGAGGATGACGCCGCGCGGCGCGATTTCACCGTTAACGCGCTTTTTTACGATTCCGACAATTTCACCATAGTCGATTACCTTGGCGGACTAAAGGACCTGAAGGCAAAGGTGATAAGGCTCATCGGCGACCCCGACGAGCGCTACGCCGAAGACCCGGTGAGAATGCTGCGGGCCCTTGAGTTTGCGGTTCGCCTCGGCTTTTCCATTGAAGAGAAGACCTTTGAGGGAATCAGGAAAAACGCGGGGCTCATAGCCACCGCCTCCCGCGCTAGACTTCGGGAGGAGATGCGCCAGAACAAGGAGCGCTCGATAACCGGAGAGGTTCTAAGGATGGCCAGGGAGGCGGGCCTTTTGGCCGCCCTCTACCCGAAACTCGGAGGAGACGCCGACTTGGCCCTCCACCTGGTTTCGTGGCTCGACAAAAGACAGGTTGCGGGCGAAAATTGCGAGGAATCGGCCTATCTTGCGGCGATGGCCCTCCCCGCTCTCATGGAGAAATGCCCCTTGGAGCCCGATGCGCCGCTGGACCGCGTATCTGAGCTTTCGGCGGATATAATCACGGACATTTTCAGCGATTACCAGTATTCGGCGCACCTTCGCCACAACGCGCGCGAGCTTTTGATCTCGCTTTACAGGATATGCAAGGGCAAACGCTACCGCGCCAAGGGGCGCTTCACCAGAAAGCCGGAGTTTGCCTTCGCCCTTGAGTTTTTCGGGGAGCTGGCAGGCCGTTTTGAGGGCTTTGCTGCCCCTTATGCTTACTGGAAGGATCTTTTGGGCGGGAAACCCTCCGCCGAAGCTGGCGTAAGGAAGAAAAAAAGGAACCGAAGGCGTTACCGCCGCCCGAGGCCGACGGGTGAAGCGGTGAGCTGATTACTTCTTTTGCGGGAGCCGCGCCTTCCACGCCTGGATGTTTTTTATCGTCTCCTGCTGGATTTCAGGGTCTTTGATCCTGCCGCCCAGCTCCATCGCGGTCTTTAGCCACTCCGAGCATTTATCGGGCTGGCCCGAGTAAAGCTCCACGATAGCCATCTGGCGGGCCACGGTCGCCCGCAGCGCCTCTTCCATCCCCTCCGAGAGCTTCCACGCCTTCTCCGCCATCGCCCTGGCCCGCTTGACCTCCGCGTCCGAGGGGGAATCCTTCAAAAGCTCGGCGGCGCAAAGGTCCACGAGAACCGAGACGTATGCCGTTGTTTCCTTGGACTGGGGCGCGGCCTCAAGGCTTTTGCGCGCCGACTCAAGGTATTCACGCGAGGAGGAGTAATCCCTGTCGCGGTGGGCCTGACGGGCTTTTTCAAGAAGGTCCACCACATCCACGGCGGCCAGGTGGCCCTTTATCACAGCCTTGTCGTAGGCGCTTTGGCCGAGCAGAAAACCGGCCAGCGCCCCCGCCACCACGATGAGAGGAGTTATCACGAAGTGGCGCTTGGCCTTGAGCCAATGGCGCTTTTTCTCGATGTTTTCCATGACGCGAATCCTAACCGCCAAAGAGCGTCCATGTCAACTTGGCAAGATAATGCGGATTGACTGCGGGGATAAAATAAAATATCGTTTCAAAGTTTGGAACGCGGCCAGCCTTTGCGCGGCCAGCGGCTTTTTAAGATATGAGGTTTGGGCATGTCCAGGACCCGAGTGCTTGTAGTCGATGACGAACCCAACATATTGCTTTCGCTTGAATTCATACTTGAGGAAGAGGGTTTCGAGGTCAAGACCGCCGGTGACGGCGAAGAGGCGCTGGAAACGGCTAAATCCTTCTCTCCCCAGATAGTCCTCCTTGACGTCGCCATGCCAAGGCGCGACGGTTACGAGGTCTGCCGGATATTGAAAGAGCAGCCGTCGCCGCCAAAGGTGGTCATGCTCACCGCCAAGGGGCAGCCCCTCGAAAAGAAAAAGGGGCTTGAGGTGGGTGCCGATTCCTACATAACAAAGCCCTTCCACGCGGGCGAACTCGTTAGCGCCATGCGCTCCCTGCTTTAAGATGACTCCCTCCGGCGACAAAAAACCACCTGCATCCAGGCGCATCAAGGTCCGGCTTGTCCTGTCCCTGGTCGCAATATCCGTACTGCCTTCCCTCATCGCGGTACTTGCCCTTCTGGGTTCCATGCCCGACGCTGGCGAAGCGTTGGGGCGTGCGGTTGTAATAGCGCTTTTTCTTGGGGGTTTTTGCGCCTTCGCGGCGGTAAAGCTGGCCGATTCCATACTCCGCCCCCTTTACGAGCTGCGCCACGGCGCCGAAATCATCTCGAAGATAAATCTCTCCCACCGCATAAACCTTAAAAGCCGCGACGAATTTGAAGAGCTGGCAGGCGATTTCAACCTTATGGCGGAATCTCTGGAGGGAGCCTACGGCGAGCTTGAAGAGCGCGTGCGTCATGTAACCTTAAGCCTTCAGGATGAAAAAGGGCGGCTCGCCACGGTGCTGCGCACGATGGTCGAGGGAGTTATTGTGGTGAGCGAGGCCGGGGAGGTCACCCTGATGAACCCCCGCGCCCGCATGGCGCTAGCCGGCGGGCCTGAGCTGGTGGTCGGTACCCCTTTAAACCGCATACTCCCACGCGGCAGGGTCGATTACTACCTAAGGAAACTCCGGCAAAGCTGGGAGGAGGGGCAAGATCCCATCCTCAGCGTAATATTCCCCATAGCCGGCGGCAAACTCTTAAGGGGCGTCATGACGGCCATGCCCGGGCAGGGAGGCGAGCGCTCGGGATTTTTGCTCGCCTTTCGCGACATAACGGAGGAGGCCCAGAGGGAAAATCTCATAGAGACGACCCTTCGTGCGCTCCCGTCCCGCCTCAAAAGCCCGCTTTCCTCGGCCCAGTCCCTAGCCGAGATTTTGCAGACGCGCAAAACCCTTGCGGAGGATAAGCGCGAAGCCTTCACCGGCGCGCTGAGAAAAGAGGTCGAGGGATGCCTTGGCCTTGTGGAGGAGGGCGAGATCGCGGAAGCCAGGATGCCCAGCTCGCGCTGGCAGGGCGAGCCCGCCGACCCCGCCGCGATAGTTCAGGATTCCCTTGCCGCGTTAAAGGGCGTTTACTCGCATTTCAATCCCCCGGCGGTTCCCATGCCTCCCGTCGCCACCGAGCCCTACGGGGCTATATCGGCAATCTGCGCGGTTCTCGGCTGGCTCTCCTCCAACTCCAACGGCTGGACCCCGATAGAAGCCTCTTTGGAAGCGGAAGAGGAGATGGTCGTCGCCACCTTCAGGCTCGCCCAGACCCCGGGCCCAAATCCGGATGAACTTGGCGAGATAAAAATCGAGGAGGAAGGCGAAGAGCCGGTGATCCTCGTCGAGGCGGTGCGCCGAAACAGGGGCGAGATATGGACGAGGGTGCAGGAAGGCTCCTTCGAGGTCCGGCTTGGAATGATGATGGCTTCGCGCCTTCCCGGCCACGCTGGCGGCGTTCGCATTGTGGACGAGCAGCCCGAGTTTTACGATTTCGACCTCTTTCTCCCGCGCTCCGGCGCGGAAGGCAAGGAGATGCTCGAAAGGCCCCTGCGCGACCTTGAGGTGGTTGTCTTCGACACAGAAACCACCGGCCTTCGCCCCCTCAAGGGAGACAAGATAATTTCCCTTGGCGCGGTCCGCGTGCGAAAGGGCAAGATGGTGGCGGCGGGCAACTTCGACACCCTTGTAAACCCGGGCATCAGGATTCCAAAAGAATCCACGGTCTTCCACGGCCTGACCGACGCAGACGTGGAAAACGCGCCGAATATCGCAGAAGTATACAAAAGCTTTCAGCAATATATCGGCGGCGCGGTGCTGGTTGCCCACAACGCGGCGTTCGACATGAAGTTCCTGGAGATGGCCGCCAAGGAAAACGGCCTTGTCCAGCTCGACAACCCCGTTCTGGACACACTTTTTCTCTCCTACGGCGTCCACGGGGAACTTGAGGGACACAACCTTGATGCAATCGCCGCGCGCCTCGGTGTGGAGATCGAGGGTCGCCACACCGCCGACGGCGACGCCAAGGCCACCGCCGAAATCTTCTCCAAACTGGTGCCGCTCCTCGAAGCCAGGGGTATAGTGACCCTTGGCCAGGCAAAGGCGTATTGCGACTCAAAGCTCATACTGCGCTGGCAAAGCTCACGGTTTTAACCAAAGCGCGCTTAGAGGCAAAGGCGCATGACGACCCTTTACATAATAGCCCTGCTCATAGGCCTTGGCATGGGCGCTCTCGCGGCGGCCATACTGATGGCTCGCCTTGCCGCGGGCCGCGCGGAACTTGAGAGGCGCCTTCGGGACCTCAGCGTCCTGCACGAAGCAAGCTCGATACTCGCCGCCAGCCTCGACCTCGACAAGCTCCTTGAATCCAACCTGAACCTGATAAAGCGCGAATTCGGCTTTCAGCACCTCTCCGTAAGGCTTCTGAACGAGCGCGGCCAGCTGGAAATACGCGCCTCCATAGGGATAGACCGCGACTACATAGAAGCCACCCGCATAATCCCCACGCGCGGCACCATGTTCGGCAGGGCCTTTCTGGACGCGAAGCCCGTGGTGGTGCGTAACGCATCCGAAGCGCCGCAATCCACGCACTTCGACCTTCTGAAAAAATACGTCAACGCCACCGCGCTGGTCCACATACCAATGGTCCACGAGGACAAGCCCATAGGAGTGCTCGCCGCCTACTCCACCAGGGGCCCCGAGCGCTTCACCGACCAGTTCGTCGCCCTCCTGCAGGCCATAGCCAACCAGCTGGCGCTGGCGGTGGTAAACGCCAACCTCTACAACCAGGTGAAGACCGCCAACATCGTGATGGAGGAGAGGGTAAGGCAGCGCACCGCCGAACTTCTGGCGGCCAACGAGCGCCTGCGCGAGATCGACCGGCTAAAGAGCGAGTTTTTGTCCAACGTCAGCCACGAACTTCGCACACCGCTCACCTCCATACAATCCTTCTCCGAGATATTCCTGCGATACGAGATAGACGACCCCGTAAAGAGAAAGCGCTTCGCCGAAGTAATCAACGACGAGGCCCAGCGGCTCACCAGAATGATAAACGACCTTCTTGACCTCTCGAAGATAGAGGCGGGTCGCCTTGAGGTCAGCCTTGAGCCGGTTGATCTGGTCGCCCTCATGGAAAAAACCCTTGTCTCCACCGAAGCGCTCTTTAAAAAGAACAAACTGACGGTCAACTCATCCCTTGAGAGGAACATGCCGCCGGTTCTGGCCGACGCCGACAGGCTTACCCAGGTGATAAACAACCTTCTGGGCAACGCCGCCAAATTCGCGCCCGAAAGGAGCGAGGTTACGGTAAGGACGAGAAGACGGGGACGCTTCGCCATAGTCTCGGTCACCGACCAGGGGCCCGGCATTGACCCACGCAAAGCCACGGATATCTTCGACCGCTACACGCAGATACGCGACCCGCGAAAAAACCAGTCGCTGGGGACCGGCCTTGGCCTCTCCATCGCCCGCGACCTCGTGGAGAGGCTCGGGGGCTATATCTGGGTGGAATCCTTGCCCGGGCAGGGCGCCACCTTCTCCTTTACGGTCCCCTTGACGGACGAATAGAAATATTTCATCAAACCCCGCCGTTCCTGTTAAAATTTTAGCTGCCTCGGGGTTGCGGCTCCGTGGGGTTGACACCGTTTGGCCGAACGTGTGAGCATCACGCTCCACCTGGCG
>SRXB01000412.1 GCA_009724975.1 bacterium
GTCGTAGGAGGCGGAGCCGTCCAGCGTAACCGTGGTTCCCGGGGCGATGTTATCCTGCGCATCTCCGGCGTTGACCACCGGAGCCACGAAATATTCCACCGCCATGCCGTCGATTATCGGGGTGCGCGCGGGAGAATCGCTCGAAAGGCGCGCCGCCACGCTAAGGAGGTAGCCCTGGGAGTCGAATTCCACCCTCTCGCCCGGGTTTACCTTGCGGTAGTCGTCGGTGGTGTTCGAAAGGTAGTACTCCACATGGGTTCCGGCTGGGAATTCGCCGTAAGGGGTTATTCTCGCGGCCCTGACCTCGCCCGTAACCGTTTCGAAAAGGGTGTAGCTTGAATAATAAGAGGGGGAGACGGCGGCCCCTATGAACTGGCGCGACGTTCCGGCGGGGCCGGTGGCGGCGTAGACCTCCACGAAGCCGTCCTCGTTGAAATCTTCGGCGTGAAAGGCGGTCCAGTCTCCCTTTTCCGCCACCAGCAAGTTGCCCGCGTATTCGTAGGCGAAGGGGCTGGCGGTCCCGCCGTTGTAATAGGCCCGTATCGAATAGGGGCTGTTGCCGGTGCTGGAGGCGATTAGGTCGAGGTCGCCGTCGTCGTCAAGGTCCACTATCTGCAATTTTCCGGCGGCGTTTACCACCGTGGGGGAGAGCTGGTCGGAGGCGGCTAGGTAGAAGGGGGTGGCGGTTGCGTTGTTATAGATGGTCGTTATGTTGCCCGTCTCGTCGTAGGTGATGATGTCGGCCCTGCCGTCGCCGGTAAGATCTGCTATCTTCACGTCCACCGCGCTGATCGCCGTTCCCGCGTCCTGGGGCGAAACCGAGGTGAAAGGCGCCGCGCCCCCGCTGTTTATGAAGACCTTGGCTGGGCCGTTGGCGGCCTGGCTGTCGGGCTTTGAGGAGGCGACGAGGTCTGGCAGGGAGTCGCCGTTAACGTCGCCGGCCGAAAGGGCGGTGAAAAAGCCCGAGGCCATCGAGAACTCTACGCCGGTTACGCCGCTGAAGGGGGCGGCGGTGCCGTTGTTGGCGAATAGCACTATTTTACCCGGCGCGGCGAAATCGCCTGTGGCGACGGCCAGGTCGATGAAGCCGTCGCCGTTGAAATCGGCGGCCTCAAGGTCGTTGAAAGAGATGCTTCCCTGGCTTATGAGGGACGGCGCGCTGAACCACGGGGCGTAGCCGAGGCCGTAGTATATCCTCAGCGAGGGCTGGTTTGAGCCGCGCGAGTCGCTGGCGGTAATCAGATCGGGCGCGGAGTCGCCGTTGATGTCGATAAGGAGCGAGGCGCTGACGAAGTCGCCGCTCTCCGTTCCCTCGGCGAAGGGCGCGCCGCAGGAGGTGGAATCGTCGCCGACGAAGGGAATGGGGTTGGCGCTGTTGAGGAAAACAAGGCTAGCCCCGCCGTAGACGCTCTCCACCACGTCGTTTTTGCCGTTGCCATCCACGTCCCCGACCGCTATCGAGGTTGTGTGGCGAAGGGTCTGGCAGACGGGGTAGGCGGCCCTGTTGGCCTTGGACCCCTTTGCGCCGCCGCTTAGCGCGACCATCGGTCCCGCCGAGGTCGCCATGAGGATATCCGGCTCTCCGTTTCCGTCAAGGTCTCCCGCCCATGCCGCGTTGACCGCGTAGGAGTTGGGGATGGAGCCGCTCTTTTGGTCCGGCAAAAGGGTATAGCCGCCCTGGTTTATGTAAA
>SRXB01000413.1 GCA_009724975.1 bacterium
GCTCAATTTTATGTCCCCTGGCCCGCGCTTTACGCCGAAAGGCCGCTTATGGTTTTGAAGAAATCGGGGTAGGAGACCGCCGCGGCCTCAGCCCCTTCTATCGCCCCGCCGCCCTTTATGGCAAGCGAGAGAATCGCCGCCGACATCGCCAGCCGGTGGTCGCCGTGGGAGTCGAAGAGGGCGGGTGAAAGGTTTGCCCCGCCGGTGATTTTAAGGCCGTCCCTGAAGGTCTGGACCGGCACTCCGGCCTTGCGCAGCTCTCCGGCGAGGGCGTCTATGCGGTCCGATTCCTTGAAGCGAAGCTCCTCGGCTCCCGTCACCACCGTCTCCCCTTCGGCTATCGCCGCCACAGCGCCAAGCACCGGAAATTCGTCGATGGCGGAGGGTACTTCTTCGGGTTCTACCGTAACTCCAGTCAACTTTGAGTAAGCTATAGTCACGTCGCCCACCGGCTCGCCCGCCGCCAGGCCCGTCTCGCGCATTTCGATTTGGGCGCCCATTCTTTTAAGGATGCGGAAAAAGCCGGTGCGCCCCTCGTTGAGGGAGATTCCCCTCACCGTAAGCTCCGACCCCGGGACCATTAGCGCCGCCGCCGCCCAGAAAGCCGCCGAGGAGGGGTCGCCCGGGACCTCGATCTCGAAGGGGCGAAGTTTGGGCCTGCCAACTATTCCCACGCGAAGGGGGCCGTCGCGCTTTATCTCGGCTCCCATGCCGCCAAGCATGCGTTCGGTGTGGTCGCGGGTCGCGGCTGGCTCGACAACCCAGGTCGTCCCTCTGGCGTGGAGCCCCGCAAGGAGCACCGCGCTTTTCACCTGAGCGCTGGCCACCGGCGTCACCCACTCAAGCGCCCCAAGGGAGCCGCCGCGGATTACTAGCGGTGCGCGGGTATCCTCCTCGCGGCCAAGGGCGAGCGCCCCCATCTCCCGAAGGGGGTCGAGTATCCGCGCCATGGGCCTTTTGCGAAGGTGCTGGTCGCCGGTGAGGACCGAGAGGAAGCCGTGGCCCGCCAGAATGCCCGACATTAGGCGCATCGTCGTGCCGGAGTTGAGGCAGTCCAGCACGTCGAACGATTCTTTGAGACCGCCGACCCCGAGGCCGTTCACCGCGATTACCCCGTCGCTCTCCTCGAAAACCACCCCCAGCGCCTCGAAGCACTGGCGCGTGGCCTTCACGTCTAACCCCTTCTGGAGACCGCGAATCACCGAGCGCCCCTCGGCCAGCGCCGAAAACATTAGGGCGCGGTGAGAGATGGACTTGTCGCCCGGAACGGTGACGACTCCCTTTAGCGGCCCCCTGGCCGAAACCACTTCCCTCGCCATCACACTCTCCTTTGGGCCAGGACGCGCAAAAAAGCGCCCTTGAAAAAATCAATCTCCTCGGGAAGGCCGACGCTCACGCGAATCCACTCCGGCTCGCCGAAATCGGCCGCCGGACGGATTATCACCCCCTCGTCCAGCATCCTTTGGAAGAAATCCTTGCCGTCGCCGACCTTGGCCATCACGTAGTTGGCGTCGCTCTCGATGTAGTCGATGCCGTTTTCTGCGAAAAAGGCGTAAAGGGCCTCGCGGCCCGAGGTGTTGACCTCTATCGAGCGCCTCACGAACTCCTCGTCCCTAAGGGCGGCCTTCGCGGCCTCCTGGGCGGCGAGGTTTGAGTTGAAGGGAAGGCGAAGGCGGTTCATGTAGTCGAT
>SRXB01000098.1 GCA_009724975.1 bacterium
AGCCCCAGCCGCTGGCGGGCGATTCGGTGGGAGAGGAATCGGCTCCGGCGTTCGCGCCCGCCGCCGTACCCCCGCCGCCTGACGCCAACGCGGGAATTACGGACGCGCCCATGCCGCTCGTCCCCAAAAAGTACATAGCGCCGGTGGTCGTGCCACCCCCAGTCCAGCCCAAAAAGACGGTTAAGGCCGACAAGGGGGCCCTTGACGACCTTATGGGCCAGCTCGTGGCGCAAAAAGGCGAGATGGAGGCTCGCGGCCAAAAGGGCTGGTCCGAGGCGGGGGGAGCCAGGAAGACCGGCGGAGGGGACGCAGCCGCCGAAGAGGCGAGAAAGCGCGCCGAAGCCGCCGCGGCCCGCGAGATGGAGCGCGACCTTGACAAGCGCATAAGGGTGGTCGTCAACACCTATCCGCCCACCACGATACAGACAAAACCCTTGCCCCTTCATTATCCCGACATCCTCACCGTGAAGAAAAAGAACTTCAAGGAGGGCGTTTGCAGGGTTTATTACAGAGTCAAGACCAACCAGTACGGAAAGATAATCAAAAGAGAGATAAAAACCCCCGCAACGAAAGAGGCCCAGGAACATTTCAAGGTATTCATCGACGCGGTAGCCAGCGAGGTCGATAACTGGCCCTTCGAGGAGGTTGAGGCGGACATACATGTTGATGTGTATTTTACAATCGACCTTTAGGGGCGCCAAGGCCCTCCTTTGCGCGGCGGCGCTGGCGCTTTTGCTCCCGCAGGGGGCGCTTTCGCTCGAAAACTGCGCCGAGTGCCACGGAATCGCAGGCCTTTCGGCGAGCCACAAGCCCCTTTGGATTGATACAGGGAGCTTCGAGGCCTCGATTCACGGCAGGCTCTCCTGCTCGGATTGCCATAAGAAGATGGGCTCCTTTCCCCACCTGCCCGAGAGGGAGCTTAGGTGCGACCTCCCCTGTCACGCCAGGGAGACCAACCATTCCTCCATCTGGGAGGCCGAGAGCCAGGGAGTCCACAAAAGCGCGGGGCGCATCAGCTGCGTTAAATGCCACGACGGAACACCGGCCCGCAAAAAGGCCGACGCAGAAGCCCTTTGCCGCGGCTGTCACGCCGGAGTCGACGAGGCCCAGCTCATCTACCCCGCCGGAACGGGCGAGATGGTTAAGCGGGGCCACAACCGCGCCGCATTCGAGGGCAAGGCCCCAGACTGCTCCTCCTGCCACGGCCATCACGGCGTTTTAAACGCGGAAGCGGCGAGGCAATCGTGCCTGAAGGAAGGTTGCCACCCCAACGAGAACCCGAAATTCGGCGCGCTCTTCACCCACGCGCCCAAGGACCCGATGAAGCCCTGGGGAGGCGCCAAGCCATTATTCCTAGCCCTAGGCGCGCTCCTTGCCCTTGTCCTTGTCGCCCATTCGCTCAAAAAGGGGCCCGAGGCGGGCGAAGAGGCCGCCGTCGCGCCGCGCAGCGTAGAGGTCCTGGACCAGATAGACCTAACCCTCCACCTAGCCACCGCCGCCTGCGCGCTGGTCCTTCTGGGGACCGGCCCATTCATCCAGTACCCCTCGCTCTCGGAGGTGGATCCGGCCTTTTTCACCTTCTCCCACGGTTTCGCCGCCATCATCGCGGCGATAATATGGCTCGGCCACCTCGCCAGGGTCGCCATGGAATGGCTTGAGGGGCGAAATCCCTTCGGCCTTTTGCCCAACGCGGGCGATTTCGGGCAACTATTGAAGGGCGTCGCCCATGGAGCCGGCTTCGGCAAGGAGCCACCCCTCAGGGGCCGCTACAACTACCGCGAAAAGGTTCCATACATCTTTTTCGTTACCCTCTTTCCGGTGATGGCTGCTACGGGCTACCTCGTGGCGAATCCCTCAAAACTCTCCGGACTGCTCGGCCCGTCGGGGCTTATGGCCGCCGTCGCCATTCACTCCTCAATCGGCCTGCTTCTTGTCCTCCCTCTCATATGGCACATTTATTTCTCTATGTTCGAGCCCGGGGTCCTCTGGTTCAACGGAGCCCTTTTCAGCGGGCGGATGGAGTTTTCAAAGCTCTACGCCAAGCGCCCCGACTGGGGCAGGGAGATTTTGGGCGGCTTTGACGACCTCAAGGAACAAAAGAGCGAGGAGAAGCCAAAAGAGGTTACTGTAGAGGACCTTTTGGAGGCGGGCAACGAGGCGGCGCGCAAGGGCGACCACAAGATGGCCGCTTACCACTTCCTCAAGGCCCTTGAACTCTACCCTGGCTACTCCCAGGCGCTCTTCAACCTCGGGGTGGTTCTCTACAAGAGCGGTGACTTCAGGCGCTCTCGCCTTGTTCTGGAGAAATTCCTGGCTCAGGACCCCTTCGGGCCGGCCTCGCCAAAGGCGCGGGAGCTTTTGGATAAAATCAGGGGAGAGGAGGTGCGAAAATGAGCGGCGGCACCGGCAAGATAATCGCAAGCGCTCTGGCCGCGGTGGTTTTATCCGGCGCAGGCTACCTTTTCGCGGGAGCGCCTTCGCGTGTGAAGCCCCGTGACGCCTCTATCCTCCCGACTGAGACGATTGCCTCCTTCCACGTGAAGGACAGGGCCCAGCAAGTTGGAGAACTCAAGGCTCCCCATTCGCAGAATACGGAGAAGAGGGGTTTTTTGAACCTTCACGACAAAGCGCTGGACTGTTCCGTCTGCCACCTGGAAAAAGCTGGGGCTTCGGTCGGCAAAGGCGGCGACGGGAAGCTGGCGCTTCTCGCGGCTGGCTCGGTGGTTACCGAAAAGGACGCGGGCGCGGTGAAGCGGCTCAGCATGCCGCTTTGCTCGGACTGCCACAGGCGCGGCTCCAAGATTTTGGCCGACAATTACTACGGGCAGCGCCTTCGCGTCCTGGAAGACCTATCAATTCTCACCTATCTCGGCAAATACTGATGCGAAACCTCCTTGCCGCCCTTTTCATCGCCCTTGCCTTTGCGGGCGCCGCCTTCGGCGAGACGGCCACCGTCTCCGCCCAGGTCTCCTCCCCAAGGATGATGGGAATCGCCGAATTGCGGGGCGGCCTTGAGGGGCTGGCGATCATCGACGGCTCCGGCAAGGTGAGGGTGGGGGAGCTTTCTCGCGGCAAGGTGGACGGCTGGCGGGTTTTGACCGGCTCGGAGGGGGCCGTCGGCCTCACCGGCGACGAGACCGGCCTTTTGCTGGTGATAACGAAACGCGAGGGGGATTACTGGCTCCACTCCTACCGCTTCGGGGAGCCCGAGCGCTCGCCCAAAAAGCTTCTCATCCCCAAAAAACTTGAGGGGCTCTCGGGGGCCAGCGCGGGCAACGGCATGCTCTGGCTTGTTTTCAGGGAGCCCGTGACGGTGGCTTTTTTCGCCTATGACGGGCAGATGCTGGGAGAGGCTGAGAGCGCCGAGGTTTTGCGCGCCCCCCTTTCGGTAGCACTCTCCCCGATGGGAGAAGCCTACGTGACCGACCCCATGGGCCCGGCGATAGTCAAATTCAGAAGTTCTGGCCAGCGAGAGGTCGTCATGAACCTAAATGGCTCGGGAATGGCCCGCCCCACCGGCGTTACGGTGGGCTCGGACGGGGTCGCCGTGGTCTGCGACGGGCTCACGGGGAGGGCCGCGCGGCTGATGATCTCCGGCGGGTCCTGGAATCTTAAATGGCTTAATGAAAAACCGATGGAGGAGCCCCTCCGGCTCGGCGGCGACCCCCTCTCGCAGTGGGGAGTCTTCGCGGCAGAGGCGCGGTCGGGCAGAATCTTGAGGCTCAAGGAGCAAAAATAATGCAAAAGTGGGAATACGGGCAGATCTTCGTTCACAACCCCGAGCCCTTCGGCGGTTACCCCAAGGAGGGGCTGGAGCTTGAAAAGGTCCAGCGCGCCGGAAGGGAAGGGTGGGAGCTGGTCAGCTCAATACCTTACACCACGCCGGAGGGGGAGGTGCGCGGCGCTTTCCTTCTCTTCAAGCGGGAGCTTTCGCCATCCGTAAAATAATCTGGGTCTTCGCCCTTTTTCTTTTAATTCCTTCCCTTTGCGGCGCGGTCCAGTCCGGCGGGCCAGCCGAGGGGTTGCCCTGCGTCCTTTGCCACCCAGGGCGCGACGCAGAGGTTTACCGTCAGCTCGCTTCGATGCCCGGCATGAAGGAGGGCGGCGAATCGGCTCGCGGATATATCTGTTTTTCCTGCCACAACGGCTCGGTGGTTGATTCCAGGGGGGTTTTGCAGTCGGGAGTCCAGCATCCCGTGGGAGTGGTGAGCAAAAAGAGCCAGAACCTCTTCCCCCTTTACGGGGGCAAAGTTGAGTGCGGCTCCTGCCACACCGCCCACGGCAAATCCTGGCCCGCGGGCGAGTGGATGAGGGGGGCCGATCCGCTGAACGGGGTCTGCACCCCCTGCCACGCGGGCCACGGAAGTAAGCACGACGGCGTGACGCTGACCCCGAAGAGGGCGGAGCTTGTGAAAAAGAACGGCGGAATCGTGGCCGCCGACGGCAAGGTTGGGTGCCGCACCTGTCACAAGGCCCACGGCGGAAAGGGGAAGGCGCTGCTGGTTCTTCCCGATGTGCCGCCGGAAAAGCCCAAGGATGAGACCCAGGCCAAGGCCGCGTCGCCCGCCGAGCCGCTGAAGCACAGCGCAGAGGCGATTTGCGTGGTCTGCCACACCGACGCCTACACCGTGGGGATGATGCCCGGCAAGGCGATGGACTGCAAAGAGTGCCACCCGCCGGAAGAGGCCAAAGCGCAGAAAATGTCGGCTGTCCCCTGCGCCAAGTGCCACCCCGAAAAGGTCTCGGAGGGCAACCACCCAGCCCTTACAGACACCTGTTCGGCGTGCCATTCCATCCACAGGCCCGTCAAGCCAGGCGGCAAGCCGGTTGATTACCTGAGGACGCTCAATTCCGGCGCTCTTCTCTGTCTTGGTTGCCACCAGACGCAGTCTGATGGCCGCCACGGCCAGGGTTACGCGGTTCCCGAGGAGAAGATGACGATGATCGTCTCCAAGGGGTTCGAGCTATCGCCCGACGGGACGGTTGAGTGCGGCACCTGCCACCGCACCCACGGCGCGATGTTGCCGAAGCTTTTGAAGCAGGACTCAAATCTCGCCTGCCTTTACTGCCACCTGAAGCAAAACCCCTTCACCGCCTCCGGCAAACTGGGCGCTATGCACCCGGTCGAGGTCTATATGCGGGAGGAGGCGGCGAAGGCTACCGCCGGCCAGAAGCGCAAGGTCGGGAACAAGTTCGTCCTCTCCTGTCCTTCGTGCCACGCCTCCCACGATTCGGCTCAAAAGCCCGTTGCTCCCTGCGTGGCCTGCCATACGCGCTTTGCAAAGGCTCCCGCCCACGGCGGCAAGGGGTGTGAGGCTTGCCACGCGCTCCACAGCGAGAAGACTCCCGCGGCGATGTGCGAGAGTTGCCATGAAAACAAGGTGGTGACCGATCACCCCGCCGGTTCCCGCCAGCCGGACTCCGCCGAGGGACTTGTTCTCTTCAACCGTTGGCTGAAGCCGGTTCCGTCGGGCCGAATCGCCTGCCCCACCTGCCACGACCCCCATTCTTCCCAGAAAAAGATGCTCAGAGGCAAAGGCCCCGAGGATATCTGCGTAAAATGCCATAAGGAAAAGACGGCGATGAAGCGCAACATCCACTACGGCGGCAACGCGGATATTAGTTCAAAAAACAAGGGGGGCGGAGTCAAGCCGGTTGCGGACGGATGCGTCGCCTGCCACCCTCCCCACGCCGAAAAGCCGCTGATGAGGGGACTTGCCAAGAGCGGCGAACCCAACGAGACTTTCTGCCGCTCCTGCCACGGTGAGGGGATGAAGCCCTCGCCTTCGCACACTATGTTCGGCGCGCCCCCCTGGAAGATGGCGACGGTTTCGCTGCCGCTCTTTAACGTGGACGGCAAGCGCAGCTCAAAGGGGTTTATGACATGCCCCACCTGCCACAACGTCCATTCGGACAACAGGCTCGGCTCCTTCAGGAAAGACCCGGAAGCGGGCGAGGGCATCTGCGTCACCTGCCACACCAAGCAAAAAGTTATCGCGGGCTCCTCCCACGATCCCAAAAAGCGAGGCAGCAACCGCCAATGTCTCCAGTGCCACCCCGTACACGCCGCCGAAGGTGACAGGCCTCCGGTTTGGGAACTTCGCGTATCTGGTCTGGGTTCGTGGAACGACCGAAAATGCATCAGCTCCGATTGCCACAAGGTGGAGTCGCTTCAAAACTCCGCTTTCCACAGCAAGCGTTCCCATCCGGTGAATATCGTTGTCGATGAAAAGGCCATGCCTTCGGCGATTCTCTACGACCCGTGGGGACGCAAGGGCGGAAAGATGGTTGTTTGCGCAAGTTGCCACAACATCCACGGCACTACCGACATCGACGGAACCACCATAGCTAATTTCCTGCGCTCGCCGCAGGCTGGCGGCGTCCTTTGCGGCACCTGCCACCAGGACAAGCTCTCCTTGCTCCCCAGCGGCCACAATATGGCCGACAAATATCCCAACGCGCCCTGCGGCCCTTGCCACGTGGCCCACAAGGCCAAGTCAGACGATTTCCTCTGGGGCGTCTGGCCCGCAAAGGGGCCGTATCGCCCAAACAACCTCTGCCGTTCCTGTCATACAACAAAGGCGAGGCCTAAAAACGACCCGCTGATGCAATACCACATGCGCGACGGCGAGGAGGCCCTTACCGAACGAGGCACAATCTACCTGCAATGGCCGATGTTCCTGATAGACCCCTGGCCCCTTAAGTCTGACGAGGAACCGGCCGTTCCGCTTTTCGACCAGGAGGGTGAGATAGTCTCCGACGGCTCGCTCCAGTGCAAGAGCTGCCACGAGCCCCATACCTACACCCTGCCGGAGGAGTATACCGGCGAGGGCAAGCGCAACGTGGACAACAAATTCCTTAAACTGGGCGATTTGAGGCGGCTTGATTATTCGGTGTGCATGGATTGTCACGAGAAGGAAACCGAGCGCCATTACCTCGATTACCACAAGGTTTGGGAAGATGTAGGTGGTGAGTTCAACCCGGGGCTGGACCGCCCGCCAAGGTAGGGCGGCGGGGTTAGAAGATGGCGGCCATCCGCCTGTAGGCCTGGGCGAGGCGCGAAGCGCATATTTCCAGCACCTTTGCCTGCAAAAGGACGGCGTCGGCGGGGTGCAAAGCCGACCATTTGGTGAAATCCTCACGCGAGAGGATCAGTATTTCGGCTTCGCCTCGCGCGATGGCGGCGCTGTGACGGGCGGCAACGGCCAACCCCAGCGCCTCTTCCCCTACAATGGAGCCTGCGCCGTTTATTCCCACCACGAACCTGCTTTCGGTGAAATCGGTCTCCTTTAAAAGCTCGATCTCGCCGGAGACGATAAGAACTGCGAAATCAGCCGCGTCCCCCTCT
>SRXB01000414.1 GCA_009724975.1 bacterium
ATACGCGGGGCCGATCCTTTTGGACCGGCCCTTTTTAATTGTTTGGGTTACGGGCGAGAACTCGCACTAAAAGCGCGGCGCGATGCCGCGCGCTACCAGAGGAACCCGAAAATAATTTTCAGACCCTTGTATTTGCTCGAAGGTGGCCGTGGGCTTGGCCCGCTGCCTTTTATTTATAGCCAGCGTCCTTCCAGGCTTTTACCCCGCCGAGAAGCGCCTTGGAATTCACGAAGCCGAGCTCTATGTTTTTCGCCGCCTGACCGGCGGCCGAAGCCTCCTCGTGTCAGGCGCAGTAAAAGATTATCTCGCGGTCTTTGTGCAGGTTTTTGCGCATTGACCGAAATTCCTGAATCGGAATGGAGAACTGCAGCTTGAAGGTTTCGTATTTGGCCTCCTCCTCGTAGGCGCAGACAAAAAGCGCCTCACCCGACGAGATTTTTTTATAGGCCTCCTCGACAGTTATCCTTTTGACCCCCATGGTTTTCCTCCCTGATTTCTCCAGTATTTTTCGAAGTCTTTGCCATATTTGAAGTATACATGAAAAAACTTTGCACTGGACTGGGGCTTTTGATAGCGTCAGCCCATGAAACTCAAGGAAAGCAAGAATACCGGCGCTAAGACGCCGAGGGTGGGGGGAAGCCTCGCGGTGGCGGCCGGCATAATGCTCAGCCGCATCGCCGGACTTTTGCGGCAGTCGGTTTTCGCCCATTATTTCGGAAATACCGCCGCCGCCGACGTCTTCAACGCCGCCTTCCGCATCCCAAACCTTTTGCAGAATCTTTTCGGCGAGGGCGCCTTGTCGGCCTCCTTCATACCCGTTTATGCGCGCCTTCGGGCCGAGGGAGAGGAGGATGAGGCGAAGCGGGTTGCTGGGGCTGTGGCCGCCATACTCGCGCTAGTGGTTTCGGCGCTTGTGCTTTTGGGGGTTGTGGCGACGCCGGTCATCATCGATCTCATCGTCCCGGGTTTCGAGGGGGAAAAGCGCCTCGCCGCGATAGCTTTGGTGAGGATATTTTTTCCGGGCGCCGGTTTTCTCGTCATGTCGGCGTGGTGCCTTGGCGTATTGAACAGCCACCGCAAGTTTCTGCTCTCCTACACCGCGCCTGTGGTGTGGAGCGCCGCGATAATAGCCTTTTTGCTTATTTTCGGCAAAAGGGAGGACGGATACCGGCTGGCCGAATATGCCGCCTGGGGGTCGGTCATCGGGAGCTTTTTGCAGTTCGCGGTGCAGTTGCCCTCGGTAATGGCGTTGAACGGGGCGCTTAAGCTTGGCACGGGTTCGGGTTCGACGCACGTGCGCGAGGTTTTGAAAAATTTCGGCCCGGTCGCGATCTCCCGAGGCGTGGTCCAGATTTCGGCCTACGTCGACCAGATAATCGCCTCCTTCCTCCCCACCGGCGCGATAGCGGCGATAGGATATGCGCAGGTGATTTACACCCTGCCGGTCAGCCTTTTCGGGATGGCGGTCTCCGCGGCGGAGCTGCCGGAAATGTCCAGCGCCACCGGCAGCATTGAAGAGATAAATGCGGTGGTGCGGCGAAGGCTTGAGGCGGGCCTTGAGCGCATAGCGTTTTTCGTTATCCCCTCCGCCGTCGCAATGCTGGCGCTCGGCGACATGCTGGCGGCCATGCTCTTCCAGCACGGGAAATTTTCTGGCGATGACGCGGTTTACGTCTGGATGGT
>SRXB01000099.1 GCA_009724975.1 bacterium
TTTGGCCGAAAAACAAGCCAAGGAAAAAGCGCAAAAAGAGGCCGCCGACAAAGCAGCCGCCGACGAAGCCAGAAGAGCGGCCAAACTGAAAGCCGACCGCGAGGCTCTTGAAAAAGCCGATGCAGAAAAAATAGCAAAGGAAAAAGCCGCCAAGGAAGCCGAGGCAAAGGCGCTAGCTGAAAAGCAGGCCAAGGAAGCCGAGGCAAAAGCCCAGGCCGAAAAGATAGCCAAGGAAAAAGCACAGAAAGAAGCGGAGGAAAAAGCGGCGGCTGAGAAAGCCGCGGCGCAAAAGGCCGAAGCCGAGAAAGCCTCTCAGGAGGCGCAAGACTCTCAGCAACAAACCCAACAGCAAATCGACACCAAGCGCGGCAAACTCGACAAGATCAAAAAATGGCAGGTTATGACGAAGGAGAGCGACTCCAAAAAAGCCGGCGAACCTTCCACTAAAATGGAATACTCCCCAAAAACCTCGCCGGAAAGCGCTCCCGAAGCCGCTCCCGAAGCCGAAGCCGAAACCGCAACGCCCCAGCAAACTCCCGACGAAGCCTCGGGACTAAGCGGCGACCGCAAGAAAAAACTGGACGAGTGGCGCCAGCGCATGCAAAAAATGCAGGACCAGGAAGAAAAGGAAAAGCAAAGCGCCTACGAGCGCTCCAAAAAGATGCAGGAAATAGAGCAAAAAGCGCAGGAAGAGGCGAAAAAGAGGGCCGAGCAGATGCAAAAGCCCGCAAGCTCCGCTCCGGCGCTGCCGCCCTCCAGCGACTAAGCTAAAAAACAAAAAAGCCCCGCCAAGCGGGGCTTTTTCATTTACTATTGAAGCTAGAGGGCTCTACCCGTTGCGGGTGGCGCTCATCAAATACCCCTCTATGAACTCGTCGAGGCCGCCGTCAAGCACCTTGGCGACGTTCCCCTCCTCGATATTCGTCCGGTGGTCCTTTATCTTCTGGTAAGGCTGCAGAACATAAGAGCGTATCTGGCTTCCCCAGGCAATCTCCTTCTTCTCCACCTCTTTTTGCGCGCGCTCTGCCTCGCGCTTTCGCTCCTCAAGCTCGGCCAGCTTAGCCTTCAGGATTCGCATGGCGTTGGAGCGGTTCTTGTGCTGGCTCCGCTCGGACTGGCACCCTACTACTATCCCCGTCGGGATATGCGTTATGCGTACAGCCGACTCGGTCTTGTTTACATGTTGGCCGCCCGCGCCACTGGCCCTGAAGACGTCGATTTTGAGGTCTTTTTCCTCTATCTGGATCGAGGAATCCTCCTCGGCGTCGGCCAACACCGCCACCGAGGCAAAAGAGGTGTGCCTGCGGGCCTGCGAATCGAAGGGGCTTATGCGGACAAGCCTGTGGACCCCCGCCTCGGCCTTGAGATAGCCGTAAGCATAGGGACCCGAGAGCGATATTGTGGCCGACTTTATTCCGGCCTCGTCGCCGTCGAGCCTGTCCATCAACTCCACGGCGTAACCCTTGGCCTCGCCCCAGCGCATATACATGCGAAGGAGCATTTCGGCCCAGTCCTGAGCCTCTGTTCCGCCCGCGCCCGCGTTTATATCCAAAATCGCGTCGCTTTGGTCGTGCTCGCCGGAGAGCATTTTGTGAAACTCCATCGCGCGCACTTCGCCTTCTAGCTTTTCCGTCCTGGCTTCGGTCTCCGCCAGAAGCTCGGGGTCCTCCCCCTCGTCCAGAAGCTCGTGAGCCACCGCAAGGTCGCCCGCCTCGGCGTTGAGCCTACGCCAGAGGTCAAGCTCGCCGCGCAGTCTAGTCCGCTCCTTGCCGAGAGCCTCGGCCTTCTCCTGGTCGCCCCAAAAATCGGGGTTGGCCATAAGCTGATCGACTTCCTTTAGCCTCTCCTCTTTTTTGGCGAGGTCAAAGATGCCTCCATAAATCGGAAAGGCGGGTCGAAAGCTCTTCTACCTTTGGGGGAATGGGCATGGCGAAACCTTAAAAGTGATGAGGCCTGTCAAGGGGCCCGTTTTTTGGAGGAGCGCAGGATAACAGAAAGAAAGATGGCCGCCAAGAGGAGGCAGGCGGGTCCGAGCCAGCAAAAAACGCCGATAAGGGCGGAGCCGCCGGAGCGGAACTCCACGTCGGCGGCAAAAGCCCCCCGTTCGCCGAGGGGAAGCGATTTTACAAGCCTTCCCCTGTGGTCGAAGACCGCGCTTATGCCGGTATTGGCGGCTCTGGCGAGCCAAAGGCCGTTCTCGGCGGCGCGCCACGCGGAATAGGCCAGATGCTGGTCCGGCGCCGATGTTTTGCCGAACCAGGCGTCGTTCGTGAGAACCACCAGAATGTTCGCCCCCGCCTTCGCCTGCCCGGCCGCCAGTTCGGAGAAAATAGACTCGAAGCAAAGAAGCGGCCCCGCCTTGAGTCCATCCCTGCCGAAAGGTATGGGATTAAGCCCCTCGCCGGGCCGAAAATCGCCCGAGGCCTGGGTGAGCTTGTCGATGAAGGGAAGGAGATTCTGAAGGGGCACATATTCGCCGAAGGGAACCAGATGCACCTTGTCGTAGCGCCCGACGATGTTGCCGCTCTCGGATACGGAGAAAACCCCGTTGCGGTCCTCGCGGCGGCCGCCCTTGCCTGCCTCGGTGGCGGGAGCGCCGAGGATTAGCGGGGTGCGAGAGAGGGTGGCGGCGTCCTCGACGAATTTTCTCTCTATATTCTTGTATTGTATGAACCCGGGAACAGCCGTTTCGGGCCAGAGGACGAAATCCAGCCGCCCCTCGCGGGCCAGACCGAGCGTAAGGTCTTTGTAAACGCCAAGTATCGCCTCCTTGTGGACCGGCGCCCACTTGGTCCCCTGCTCTATATTACCCTGCACGACCCCTATGCGGCCTTCTTTTACGAGGGCGGTCTCCCCGGGGCCGGCAAGGAGGAGGACGATCCAGGTCAAAAGCGCCGCCGTAGGCACTATAACGGCCCCCTTGCCCTTCCACTTCTCCCTCATCGGCAATAAAATCCATGCGAAACCGGTGGAGAGGCAGATCATTAGGAAGAGAACCCCCAGGATGCCGACGCGGGGGGCGAGGGCGAGGGCGAAATCACGCTTCCAGAGCGCCAGCGGCAATTCGCCCCAGCCAAAACCGGTGAAGAGTCGGCTCCTTAGCCACTCAAGCCCCACCCATAGGAAGGGGGCCGCGCCGAAACCGTAGAAAATACCCTTCTCGCGAATGACGCGGCTCAGCGCCCAGCCGAAAACCGCCGGATAGAGGGCGAGGTAGAAGACAAAGAGGAGGAGTATTGGGGTGGAGATGACGTAGTGGAGGTAGCCGTATTCGGTGAGGGTGTAGGCTATCCAGTAAATAAGCCCGCCGAAGAAACCGGCCCCGTAGAAAAAGCCCGCCCTAAAGCCCTCCTTCGGCGAAAGGGAGGTGCACCACGCCATGAGCGGCGCGGGCGCGATAAAGACCAGCGGCCAAAGCTCAGAGGGGGGAAAGCCGAAAAAAGCGACGGCCCACCCCCACGCGAGGAGGAGCCAGAGCCTTCGATCACGCAAGCTCGGCGCGGTTTCTGCCATTTTCCTTGGCGCGGTAGAGGGCGGCGTCGGCCTTCGCGATAAGCTCCTCGGCGTTGGCTATCTGGCCGCTAGGCTCGTAACAAGCTACGCCAAGGCTAACTGTGAAGGCGACCGCCAGCCCTGCGTCTATCCTCACCAACTCGCTCTCGACCCTCTCCCTTATCCTCCTGGCCAGAAGAAGGCTTCTTGGCCCCGAGGTCTCCGGCAGCATGAGGACGAACTCTTCGCCGCCGTAGCGGGCGACGAGGTCTTCTTTTCGCACCGACTCCTGCAAAATCTCCACAAGCCGTACCAGAACCTGGTCGCCCACGGGGTGGCCGTAAGTGTCGTTGACCTTCTTGAAATGGTCAATGTCGATGAGTATCACGCTAAGGAAGGTGCCGTAGCGCTCGGCGCGGGCGAACTCCGCCTTGAAGCGCTCCTGAAAGTGGCGGTGGTTGTAGGATTTAGTAAGGCCGTCGGTGACGCTGAGGAGGGTCAGCTCCTTGTTGGCGCGGTTGAGGGCCTTGGCCATGCGCTCAAGCTCTTTGTTCTTGGATTCCAGCTCGATGTTCTGGGTGTAAAGCCGCTGGTGGAGGGCCCTTATGCGAAGCAGGGAGGAGACGCGGGCGGAAAGCTCTATCGGCTCGAAGGGTTTTGCTATTATGTCGTCCGCGCCGGCCTCAAGCCCCTTCACAAGGTCCTCGGCGGCCCCTTTTGCCGTCACCATTAACACCGGAATGTAGCCGTGAAGCTCGCGTATCTTCCTGCAGGCGGCGTGGCCGTCCATCTCGGGCATCATGACGTCGAGCACCACGAGGTCCGGCTCTTTTTGCGCTATCTCTTCAAGAGCTATCCTTCCGTTCTCAGCCTGCCTGATGCGATGCCCTCCGGCGGAGAGGATGTCGTAAAGCATGGCGCGCATCGTCGGGCTGTCGTCGACTACGAGAACCTCCTGGACTACGTCCTTGTCGCCGTAGCCTTCTTCCCCGCTCTCGCCGCCGCTTACGATGTCGGCCAAAACCAGCGGTATGCGGCCAAGGGGGGCGATGTGCGTGGCGGCTCCCTTCTCGATTACCGCGCGGGGCATGCCGAAAACTATGCTGGTCTCCTCGTCCTGGGCGATGACCTCGCCTCCGGCCTTGCGTATCGCGGCTGCCCCCTCGGCTCCGTCCGACCCTATGCCGGTTAGGACCACCGCCACCGCCCTATCACCGTATTCTCTGGCAACCGAGTTGAAGAGGACGTCGGCGGCGGGCCTGCACCCGAGGACCGGCGGGGCGGAGGATAGGGTGACCGAGCCTCGGGCGACCTCAAGGTGGTGGTCGTCGGGCGGCAGATATATGTTGCCGGGCTCAAGGCGCATGGCGTGCTCCACGAGATGGACCTCAAGGGGAGTCTCCTTTGCCAGCCACTCGGCGAAACCTTTCATGAACCCGGGGGTTATGTGCTGCACTACAAGTACGGGGCAGGGGAAATCGGCCTTAAGCGACCCCAGAAGCGAGGCCAGCGAACCGGGCCCGCCGGTGGAGGCGGCTATTGCGATGACCTTCGAGGACTGCGAAGGGGTTTTTATCCTTTCGCTTAGAGGCTGTTTGTCGACCGCCCACTTGCCCTTTTGCCCTACCTTGCTGTAAAGCTTTATGCGGCTGATTATCTCTTCGGCGATATCGCCAAGGGTGTCGTGGCTTATCACCCCGCTGGGCTTGGCTATGGCGTCTATCGCACCGGCGTTGAGGGCGGTGAAGGCCGAGCGCGTCTCGCTTGAGTTGACGGTCGCGGAGAGGACGATTACGGGGGTGGGGCAGGACTCCATGATTCGCCGCACCGCCTCAATTCCGTCCATCACCGGCATCTGCACGTCCATGAGTACGATGTCGGGCCTGTCCTTTATGCAGCGCTCCACCGCCTCGGCGCCGTTGCCCGCTTCGGAGACGACCTCTATCTCGCTGTCGTGCTCCAGTATCTCCCTGAGTACCCCCCTTACAAGCCTCGAATCGTCAGCTATGAGTACCCGTATCATTTACAATAGACCTCGTTTGACCCGCAGCTTCATCAAGCGTCGGGGAAGAGATTTCTCAAAGTTTTCTTCAGGAGGTTGCCGTCGAAGGATTCCTTCGGAAGGAAGGCGTTTATCCCTGCCTCGTAGCCCTTGGCCACAATCTCCTTGGTGCTTCTGACCGACATCATTATAACCGGCGTGTCGTCAAGCCTGTCGGCGCGCCTAATACGGCGCGTCAGCTCTATGCCGTCGACCTGTGGCATCTCAAGATCGGTGATGACGAGGTCGAAGACCTGGCTCTCCAGCGCCCGCCACCCTTCCGCCCCGTCCTGTGCCTGGGTCACCAGGTGCCCCATATCCGAGACGAGCGAGGATATGACGTGGCGCGAGGTTACGGCGTCGTCCACAACCAGGACGTTGAGTGCGCGCTTGAGCTTCGGGGTTTTGAGCCTGCACGAGAACTCAAGCCCCGCCCACCGTTCATAAAGGTAGCGCACGTCCAGAATCGGGGCGACCACTCCACCCTCCAGAACCGTGACGCCTATCACGCTTACGGCAACATCCTTCAGATGGCCGCCGATGTCCTTGATGAGTATCTCCTGTTCGGAGATGACTTTGTCAACCCCAATGGCCATGCGTTTGCCGCGATACGAGAGCACCACGATTTCGGTGTTTTTTTCCGGAGCCTTGTTCAAAAGGCCGAGCAGCGCGCCAAGGCTCACCAAGTGAAGCTTCTCCTCCCTGTAAGAGAGAAGGCCGCTCTTGGAGACGAGCTTTTGGACCGAGGCCACAACGCACTTTTCCACGAAGATGGTCGGGATGGCGATGAAAAAACCGCCGGACTGCACCACTAAGCCGCGTATCGAGGACATGGACTTTGGCAGGTAAAGGCGAAAGCGCGTGAACTTGCCTTTTTCGCTCTTTATCGACATTGAGCCCTGCAATTTTTCAAGGGTGTCCTTGACGACGTCAAGGCCCACCCCCCTTCCCGATATCTCGCTGGCGACCTTGCGGGTGGTGAACCCGGGCTTCAAAAGCAGGGATATGAGGGCGTCGTCGCTCGCGTCGCGGGCTTCGGAGGGAAGGAGAAAACCCTTCTTAACCGCCGCCTCCCGCAAGGCCTCCACGTCAAGCCCCCTGCCATCGTCCTCAACTTCTAAGACAACAGCCCCCGGCTTGTGATAGGCGCGAAGCACCACCATTCCCGCCCGGGGCTTGCCAAGCGCCTCCCTATCGTCGGGAGACTCTATGCCGTGGTCCATCGAGTTTCGCACAAGGTGGGTCAGAGGGCCGCGTATCTCGTCTATCAGGTTTTTGTCAATCTCGGTCCGCTCACCCTCCACCAAGAGGGAAAACTCCTTGCCGAGCTCGTGGCCAAGGTCGCGGGCCATGCGCGGGTAGCCCTCGAAAAGCTCCGAAAGCGAAACCATGCGCATGCCGATAAGGTCCTGTCGCAACTCGCCCGCGTAGGCCCCCTGCTGGTGGAGCTGATCCTCAAGCTGGCCGAAAAGGCGCGACGAGATAAGGAGGGGGTAGTTGGCCTTGAGGGAGGCCATGGTCCCTTCAATCTTCTTGAAGTTCACTATGGAGCTTTCGACCAGCTCGAAAAGGCCGTTGAGCCGGTCCAGCCGGACCTTCATGCCGTCCTGCACCACACCCTGGCCGGGCTTTGTCTCATGAAGGAGAAAGCGGGTCTGCCCCTCGCTCTTGTCTGGAGCACCTACCGCCTCTTTTGCCTCCGCGCCTCCTCTTTGCGGCGGTGGGGGCTCTTCGGCGGCCGCCGCCTCTTCCTCTGGAGGAGAGGGCTCGCCGCCGCCAGCGCCACGGCCAGCA
>SRXB01000415.1 GCA_009724975.1 bacterium
CTCTTCGGAGATGGAGGGCAATATGTCGAGCGGATTGGAAAAATCAGAAAGCAGCACTAGCTCGGCCCCGCTTTTGAGCGTCAGGAAAAGCTGGTAAAGGCCATAGTCGAAAGCGAAGGGCAAGCCGCAAAGCACCTTGTCGTCCGGCCTGTAATCCAGGGCCGCCGCTATGGCATCGGCGGCGAAGAGGGCTGGGTTTTCGCCGATAATGACCCCCTTCGGGGAACCGCTTGAGGCCGAGGTGTAGATAAGCGCCAGCGCGCCCAGCCCGTTTTCGCCGCGCGCCAAACCCGAAAGCGTCGAAATATCGACCCTTCCGGCTGCGAAATCGCCCAAAACGGCCTTGGGAATTGTCAACCGGCCCAGCACCCGCTCGCCGGCCCCGTCAACGAGGGCGAAGAGGGGCTTTGCGCCCTTTTCTACCTCCAACAGCCTTTCGGTGGGCCAGCCGGTGTGGATAGGGACTGGAACGACCCCGCCGAGCGATAGCGCGAGGAAGGAGATAGCGTAAGAGAGGCTGTTTTTTGCGCAAATAAGGGCTCGCTCGCCCGAAAAGTCCGCCTTTCGGACAGCCGCCTCCAAGGCCAGCGCCCTTTTCTCAAGCAAGGAGAAGGAGATTTTACCGTCAGGGGCTGAAATGGCCGTCTTTTCCGGCCAGCGCCCCGCCGCCGCGCTCAAAAGTTCCCTTAACGCCCGGGCGCTCACTCTCCGATCCTTTTTAGCGCTTCGCGCATAAGAGCCAAGGCTCCCCGCGCGCTTTTTCCAAAAGCGAGGAGCGAGGCTTTGTCTCCCGTGGGTGGCGCGGCGACGACAACTCCCTCTCCCCTGCCCTCCACGGGGAAAAGGAGGTTTGACAACTTATACCTCAGGTCAGGGTACGATTCCGCGCAGCCAAAGCCGTGGGCCGCCGCCACGCAAACGCGGCTCTTCCACTCCGGCCCGAAGAGCCTTGCCGCCAAGACCGCCGCGTGGGTGGTAGTCGTCCGCCGAGGATTCATCTCAAGGAGAACGGGGCGATTATCCTCGCCCAGCGCCATGTCGAAGCCGCAGACTCCGGCATACCCCATCGCGGAAACTTTTTTGCCGGTGCGCGAGCCCAATTCCGCTATTTGCCGCGCCGAAAGCCCGCCAAGGGATCCCTGCCCAAGGAGCGCGCCCTCGAACCCCTCCTCCCCGGCCAAATGGCGGGCGGCGAATAAAAGGCGAAAACCGCCCGCGCCATCGGCCTCTCCTTGGCAGGAAAACGAGTTTATCGACCCGCCGTTTTCGACAAGCTCCTCCACTGCGACAGCCCCCTCCAGGGCCTCTTCTATCCCTGAAATCGCCCGCCAGACGCGGCCTTGGGCTTTTTTGCCGCCCTCGGGCCTCAAGATCGCCTGGCATCGCCCACCCGCGCCCCTGTCTGCCTTGACCACGACCCCTTTCCCGCACGATAAAAGACCTTCGGCCCACCTTGCGGCGGCGCCCGGGGTTGAAAAGACCCTCCCTTCGGTCATCGGAAGCGCGTTTTGAGCGGCGAATTGCCGAAAGCCCGATTTAGCGCCGAGCCACTCGGTTAGAAAAAGCTCGCGCTCCCAGCTATCGGGACCGTTGCTCCCCGGGTCGCCCCCCGCCTCGGCCAAGAGCTCTCCCCACTGGCGGGAAATCCCCCAGCAGGCAGGTATTGCCCCTTTTTTCAATTC
>SRXB01000100.1 GCA_009724975.1 bacterium
GCGGGTGCCGATGCGGTCCACCATCACGCCGGCGAATATCTGAGCCACGGTATAGGAGATCAAGAACGCGGTGGTCATGGCGCCGTAATCGACGCTGGATAAGCCTAGCTCTTTGCGCAGCGTGGGCAGCACCACCGAGAGCGCCACCGACAAAATAACACCAGCCCTGTCTTTTCGCCTTTTCATGGCAATAGCCGATTGCTTACCCTTACCGCGAGTTGTTAATATCTTCATATTATACTTTTAAAGGAGGCTTCAGGAAAACACATGTTTAAAGACCCCGTCTCGCGGCGCACGAGGAAGATGCCAAGCTTCATCGCGATGGACGTTCTTGAGAGCGCCCACGCCCTTGAGCGCGCAGGACGGCATATTGTCCACCTTGAGGTGGGCGAGCCTGACTTCGATACGCCGGAGCCGGTGAGGCTGGCCGCCGCGAAGGCTTTGGAGAGCGGGCAAACACACTACACCCACAGCCTGGGCATCCACGACCTTCGCGCCGCCGTTTCGGTCCATTACCGCGCCCGCTACGGGGTGGATGTGGACCCCGAGAGGGTCATAATCACCTCAGGGTCTTCTCCGGCGCTCTTCATGACCTTCGCCGCCCTCTTAAACCCGGGCGAGGAGGTAGTTTTGTCCAACCCTCACTACGCCTCCTATCCCGCCATGATAGAGTTCACCGGCGGCAGGCCGGTTTATGTGCCGGTGCGCGAGGAAGAGGCTTTCCAATTCGTCCCCGAGGAGATAACGCCCTTCATCACCAAAAAGACCAAGGCGATTTTGATTAATTCGCCCGCAAACCCCACCGGGACCCTCCTTAGCCGCGAGCGGCACGAAAAGGTTGCGCGCATTGCCGAAGGGGCCGGAGCTTTCGTGGTGAGCGACGAGATCTACCACGGGCTGGTCTACGAGGGGGAAAAAGAGCACACCATTTTGGAGTTCACCGACCGCGCCTTCGTCATCAACGGCTTTTCAAAGCTCTACGCGATGACGGGGTGGAGGCTCGGCTACATAATCGCCCCGCCGGAGTTCGTGCGCCCCATTCAGAAGATGAGCCAGAATTTTTACATCTGCGCCAACTCCTTCGTGCAGGCCGCCGGAATAGCCGCGCTCTTCGAAACCGGCGACCACGTGGCCCAGATGGTAAAGACTTATGCCGCAAGGCGCGTTTATATGATAAAAAGGCTTGAGGAGATGGGGTTTAAATTCCGTTGTCACCCCACGGGCGCTTTTTACGTATTTGTAAACGCGGCGCACCTGAACCCCGATTGCTACAAGCTGGCTTTCGACATTCTGGAAAAGGCGGGGGTGGGCTGTACGCCCGGGATTGATTTTGGCAGCGGCGGCGAGGGGTATATACGTTTTACCTACGCCAATTCGATTGAAAATATTAAAGAGGGGATGGACAGGCTTAAGATTTACGTCCAGTCCCTTGGAAAAATCGGCGCGTGAGAAGATGATTACCTTTGACCTTGAGTGCGAAAAGCTGCACCGCTTCGAGGGGTGGTTCAAAAACCGCGAGGATTTCGAGGCCCAGCTTTCTACCGGCATGATTTCTTGCCCCGTTTGCAACTCGCCTAAGGTCAAGAAGCTCCCCAGCAGGGCCGCGGTGCATACCTCAAAGGGGTCTTCGACCCCGCCGCAGCTTCCCGCCCAGCCGAGGGAGATTCTCTCTTATTACCGAGCTCTTGGCGATTTTATCGACAAGAATTTCGAGCACGTCGGCGAGGCTTTCGCCGATGAGGCCCGCAAGATGAAGAAAGGCGAGGCGCCCGCTCGCTCCATCAAGGGGGTCACAACCCCCGCCCAGGAGGAGGAGCTTGCCGAGGAGGGCATAGAGTTCTTCAAGGTGGCGCTGCCCAAATACGATGCATGACCTTAAAAGCCCTTTGAGAATAACGTGGGACGTGCCCGCAGATCCACTTCGGGCCGATGCGCTTTTCAAAATCATCATGGAGGCGCGCCCCCTCTTCATAGAGGCTTTTGTATCCCATAAATCGGTGTGGGGTTTTTGGGGAATAGCGGGCGAGCTGGAAAAACTTCGCCAGACGAGGGTGACGGTAATCGCCGAGGGGGAAACCCTTTGCGACAAGGCGATTTTGTCGTGCGACGGCTGCTGGATGAAGAACGTCTCGCTCATCCTCATGCCCCCCTACGAGGAACATGGCTTTTTCCTCTGCGCCGCCAGCCACGCCAGGGAGCTTTTATGGGGCCTTTGGTCCACCAACGTGGATATGGAGAAATACTTCGCCGAGGCCCTTGGCCGCGCCAAAGGGTTCAAGCGTGGGGTGGCGGTGCTAAACCCCCCCGCGCCAGCCGAGCCGCTCTCCCGAAAAACCATCGAAAATGCGGCTAAAGCCTGGAAAGAGATGGAATTGCCGGAAAATTTCGAGGCCCGTATCCACGACCTCTTCCTCTCCGAGGCCCTGGGGCTTAATCCCTTCGAGCATTACCACGGCTGCGCCGCCTGCCAGACGCTGGCCCACGTCGACGAAAAAGGAAACCTCATCGCCTGCCGAACCGCGCCCCACGTAATAGGAAACCTCCTTGACGATTCGCTGCAAAGCCCGCTGAAGTCGCTCTGGCGCTCCCAAAAGCGCCGCGACATACGCGAAATGCTTTCGCAAACGCCCAAGGAGTGCCGGGAGTGCGTCCTGGCCGATAAATGCGGCGGCGGCTGCCATGGCCTCTCGGCGGACGGTCTTGGACGCGACGGCGGTTGCCCGGGGCCCGGATTTTTCAAATGATATACCTCGACAACGCCGCAAGTTCCCACCCCAAGCCCGACGCGGTTTACCGCGCCTCGGACCTCGCCCTGCGCATAGGCGCCAACCCCGGGCGCTCGGGACACATCGGGGCCTTGCAGGCGGCACGCATCATCCACGACGCGAGGGAGGAGATCGCCAAACTTCTCAACGCCCCCGACAGCGCCCGCGTTATCTTCACCCAAAACGCCACCCACGCCATAAATCTCGCCCTCAAGGGATTTTTAAAGGCGGGGGACCACGTAGTAACCTCGACGATGGAGCACAACAGCGTAACCCGCCCCCTCCACGCGCTATCGCAGGATGGGGTGGCGGTGACGGCGGTTTCGGGCGGAGCGGGAGGAGTAATCGACCCCCAGAAAATCGAAGACGCCATCGGGCCAAGAACGAGGCTGGTGGCGCTGACCCACGCCTCCAACGTCACGGGGGCGCTTCTGGACCTCGACGCGGTGGGGGAGATTTGCGGGCGAAGAGGGGTGGAGCTTTTCCTCGACGCCTCCCAGACGGCGGGCGCGGTGCCGATAAACGTCGCCGCGTCAAAGGTCTCGATGCTCGCCGCCCCGGGCCACAAAGGGCTTTTGGGGCCGCAGGGAACGGGCTTTCTTTACGTGGCCCCCGGCATCTCTCTAACTCCGCTCATGGAGGGCGGTACGGGCTTTTTGAGCGAATCGCGAGAGATGCCCGAGGAGCTTCCCGAGCGGCTAGAGGCCGGAACGATGAACACCCCCGGGATAGCGGGACTTCTGGCAGGGGTAGAGCACATACTCACGCGTACTGTGGAGAATATCCGCGAGCACGAGCTTGCCATAACCCGCCACATCCTCGAAAACTACCGTAAGGTCGATGGTCTTTTGGAATACGGCCCCGCCGACCCCGAAAAGCGGGTCGCCGTCTTCTCCTTCAACCTTGGCGAGCGCGACGGGGCGCACGTGGGATACGTGCTGGATGAAATCTACAAGATAGCGGTGAGGGTGGGTCTTCACTGCGCGCCGGACGCCCACAAGACCCTCGGGACCTTCCCCAGGGGGTCCGTGCGGGCGAGCTTCGGCCCCTTTTCCACCATTGACGACGCGAAGACGCTTTTGGCCGCCTTCGGGGAAATAGCGAAGATTAAATGAACCGCGCATTGAGAAAGGGTTCGATGAAGAATTTCGTTCTGGACACCAACGTTCTCCTCCACGACCCCGAAGCTATCCACGCCTTCGAGGAAAACACCGTCAACATCCCAATCTCGGTCATCGAGGAGATAGACCGCTTCAAGAAAAACCTAGACGAAACCGGCCGAAACGCCCGCCAGATCTCCCGCTACCTCGACACCCTGCGCGAGAAGGGCGACCTTCGCAAGGGGGTGCCGCTGGGCGAGGGAAGGGGAAACGTGAGGGTCTGCTTCGGCATAAACCACGCCGATTACCTGCCCAAGGAGCTGCTGTACGAAAAGGCCGACAACCGCATCCTGGCTGTCTGCCTCGCCCTCTCCAAAGAGGAGAACCTTCCCGTAATCTTCGTCACCAAAGACACCAACCTTCGCATAAAAGCCAACGCGGTGGGGATAAACGCGCAGGATTACGAGCGTGGCAAGGTCGCGACGATAGAGGAGCTTTACACCGGCGTCGAGAGCGTCTACGCGAGCCGCGCCGAGGTCGACGCCTTCTTCAAGGACGGCAGGATGTCCGTCTCGAAGTTCGACAACCTCTTCCCGAACCAGTACCTCAACATAATCGATGAAACCGACCCCTCGCACACCGCCCTTGGCAGGCACGTCAAAAACGGCGAGGTGGCCGCCCTGAGGCTGACAAAGGACATATGGGGCCTTCACCCCAAAAACCGCGAACAGCGCTTCGCCCTCGACGCCCTCCTCAACCCCGAGGTTCAGCTGGTTACCCTTGTCGGGCGCGCCGGAACGGGCAAAACCCTCCTGGCCATCGCGGCGGGCCTCCAAAAGTGCGTGGAGGAGCAGGTTTACAAGCGCCTTCTGGTCTCCCGACCGATATTCCCGATGGGGCGCGACATCGGCTTTCTCCCGGGCGACGTTCAGGAAAAACTGCGTCCGTGGATGCAGCCCATCTTCGACAACGTGGAATTCCTCTTCTCCGGCGTTGAGGGGCGCGACGGCAAGAAAAAGCGCGGCTACGAGGAGCTTATAGAGATGGACATGCTGGCACTTGAGCCCTTGACCTATATTCGCGGACGCTCCATCCCCTTCCAGTACATAATTGTTGACGAGGCGCAAAACCTCACCCCCCACGAGGTCAAAACCATCATCACCAGGGCGGGCGAAGGGACAAAGATTGTCCTTACCGGCGACCCCTACCAGATTGACAACCCCTACATAGATTCCACCTCCAATGGCCTTAGCTTCACGGTTGAAAGGTTCAAGGGGCAGGGTGTCTCGGCGCACATAACCCTCACCAAGGGCGAGCGCTCCGGCCTTGCCGAGCTTGCCGCAGAACTTCTTTGATTTCAAGCTGTTGGCTGGAATAGTTAAGGTAATTTAATGGCCGGTGAGACTTTGATATTGGCGCTGGAATCCTCTTGCGACGAGACGGCGGCGGCGGTCCTTCGCGGCGAGCGCGAGGTGCTTTCCGACATCGTGGCGAGTCAGGCCGAGATTCATGCCGAATACGGCGGGGTCGTCCCCGAGCTGGCCTGCCGCGCCCACGCCGAGTCGGTGGTCCCCGTGGTGGAAAAGGCGCTGAAAAAGGCGGGGGCGGAGGTTGAAGAACTCTCGGCCATCGCCGTGACGCAGGGGCCCGGGCTAATAGGCGCGCTCCTGATCGGCCTTAGTTTCGCCAAATCGCTGGCGTGGTCGAAAAACATACCTCTGGTGCCGGTCAACCACCTTGAGGCGCACATAAGCGCGGCTTTCGTCGAGGAGGAGGGGGCGGCGCTTGATGGCCAGCCCTTCGTAGGCCTCGTCGTCTCCGGCGGCCACACCTCCATCTACTACTCCAAAGAGCGCGGCTCTTACAGGCTTATGGGGCAGACGCTGGACGACGCGGCGGGCGAGGCTTTCGACAAGGTGGCCAAGATTATGGGGCTGGGCTACCCGGGCGGCGTGGTAATCGACAGGCTGGCCAAGGAGGGCGACCCCAACCGCTTCAAGTTCCCGCGCCCGATGCTCGACAAAAGCGAGTTCGATTTCTCCTTCTCCGGCTTGAAGACCGCCCTTCGCACCCACGTGGAAAAATACATGGGAAACCTTGAGGGGCAAGAGCTTAACGACACCTGCGCCTCTTTCCAGGACGCGGTGGTGGAGGTTTTGGTGACCAAGACTTTTCGCGCGGTGAAAAGCTCCGGCGCCAAAAACCTCGTGGTGTGCGGCGGCGTGGCCTGCAACTCGCGCCTCAGGCAAAAGCTGGCTGAAACGGCGCAAAAGCGCGGGGTTAATCTGGTTATTCCGCGTCCCCGCTACTGCACCGACAACGCCGTAATGGTGGCGGCAAGCGGCAGGCAGCGTTTTCTCGCGGGAATCCGCGCCGATCTCACCCTCAACGCAATCCCCACCTGGCCGCTGGAAGAGTAAATGGCTCACCATCCCGCTCCTAAAAAGAGCCTGGGCCAGCACTTTCTCTTCGACCGCTCCATCCTCGCCAAAATCGTAAAGGCTTCGGGCCTTTCGGAGGGAGAGGCGGCCCTTGAGATAGGCCCGGGCCCCGGCGGCCTTACAAAGGCGATTCTGGAAGCGGGGGGCAACCTTTGGGCGGTGGAGGCGGACCCGCGAATGGTGGAGCACCTGCGCGGCGGGGAGTTTTCGGGCCTGAAGGTCATTCACGCCGACGCGCTCAAGACCGATTATCTCGCCCTTGCCGCCGAGGCGGGGTCTAAGATGCGCCTCATCGCCAACCTTCCCTACAACATCTCCGGCCCTCTTCTGGCGAGGCTCCTTCGCCAGCGGGCGGCGTTCTCCTCCATGACCCTCATGTTCCAGCGCGAGGTCGCCCAACGCATAGCCGCCTCCGAAGGTGGGCGCGAACGCGGCGGGCTAAGCGTTCTGGCGCAGGTATTTTGCTCGGTGAAGATTGCGATGAAGGTTCCGGCGGGCGCTTTTCGCCCCCCGCCCAAGGTGGAATCCGCCGTCATACGCCTCGACGTGCTGGAAACCGCCAAAGAGCCCCTTTCGGACGAGGAAACCCTTTGGCAACTGGTCCACGAAGCTTTTTTGATGCGTCGCAAGATGCTTCGCAACTGCCTGAAAGAGCGCCTTGACGAAGAGGGGGAGGTTTTGGCGGCGGCTGGCCTTTCCGGAACCGAGAGACCCGAGGAGCTTAGCGCCCTTACCTGGATACGCCTGGCCAACGCCGTCCACAAGAGAAAGCCACCCGCCTGATGGCGGTCTACACCCCTCTTTTGGCCGAGGAACTCGCCGGACTGGCCCAAAAATTCGGGGTCGGCTCCCTTCTCGCCTCTTCGCCCGTCTCAGGCGGCATCGAAAACACCAATTACAAGCTTAAAACCGGCTCGGGGGAGTTCATAGCCACCCTTTACGAGCGCGCCGACCT
>SRXB01000416.1 GCA_009724975.1 bacterium
CAGTTCTCGGGCCTCCAGACCATAATCCTCCCCATCAGGATGGAGGGGGTTTAGCGTTCTTTTTGAGAGAAGGTAGAATTTTTCTTACCTGAAAACTTCGCCCAAAAAGAGGTAGTCGGCGTGGTCGGTGGTGATTTTCAACGCCCCCTGAACGGGGGTTGTGAGAATTACCCTTGACGGAAGGGCCGAGAGGCGCGCCGCCTGCTCGGGTATGCCGGGCCGCCACGCGTGGTAGCCGCCCGCGATTATCACCAGCGTCTTTTCGGGGTTTTTGGCGAGGTAGGCGAGGGCGTTTTTCGCCATCGAGTAATCCCACGCCACCTGCGCCCTGCAAAGGCGCTCTTTTTGCTCCTCGCTCATCGCCTCCTTGCCGTGGCCCATCGCGCCCAGAATCTGCGCGGCGTAAACGGGGTCCACGTCGCAGCTGATATCGCCGTATTTTCTCCAGTCGGCGTCCGAGAGGCCGTCGCTGCCGCTTTTCATTATTTCCGAGACGATTTTGCGGTCCACGTTGAGCCCGATTACTGGCAATCCTTCCTGTTTCGCGTAGAGGAAGAGGGGCTGGTAGAGGGGGTAGAGCGCCCGCTCCCACTCGGCTTCAAAGATGTCGGCGATGGCGGTGGGGTAGAGGCGGCCCGCCATCCACTGGTCGAGCATCGGCTGGGCCGAGTCGCGGAACATCTCAAAGCCAAGGGCTATTTTCATCCCGTTTTCGTGCAGGGCCTGTATGACGGTGCGCTGTATTGCGTGGTCTTCGGGGCTGTCGTGGCGCTCGCCGATGGTGATTATTTTGGCGTCGGCCAGTTCTTCCGCCATCTGGGCGAGGGAGAGGGGTTGCTCGGAGCCCGGGCGCAGTATCGCCTTCGCGCCCGAGATAGTCGGAAGGGATAAAATCAGCAATAACGCCGCCAGCGTCTTCGAAAGTCGCATTTTTAAAGCCTACGACTTTTGCGGCGGCTTGTAAACGGCGAGGGGGGATTCCGGGGGACAAGAGAGGCCCAAAATTAGATTTCACGCAAATTTGTGTAACTATTTTTTGTGCCAACGAACCAAATAACGGATTTTAGTGCGTCAATTGGATGGGGCTTTTGGCCCGCGAGAATAGATGGAGGAAAAGATAGGGAAGACACTTGTTGTAACGGCGGTTTTGCTGGCCGTCGCCCCCGCCTTCGCCGCCGAAGACCACTCGGCCCACATCAAAGGCCCTTTCGCCACGCCGATGGAGGTTACAAAAGCCTGCCTTGAGTGCCACCCCAAGGCATCCGGCGAGGTGATGAAAACCTCGCACTGGAGCTGGGCCCGCGAGCAGGAAATTGCGGGAAAGGGGAAAATCGCCTACGGCAAAAAGAACATCATCAACAACTTCTGCATCTCCCTTTCCGGAAATAATCCGCGCTGCACCTCCTGCCACGTCGGCTACGGCTGGAAGGACGCCTCTTTTGACTTCAACGATTCGTCGAGGGTAGATTGCCTCGTCTGCCACGACAAGTCCGGCACTTACAAAAAGACCCCCACCGGCGCGGGAATGCCTGACGAGAAGGTAGACCTTCTCGCCGTGGCGAAATCGGTCGGCAAGCCCGGCCTCAAAAACTGCGGCGTCTGCCACTTTTTCGGCGGCGGGGCCGATAGCGTCAAGCACGGCGACCTCGACAGTTCCCTGGAAAAACCG
>SRXB01000101.1 GCA_009724975.1 bacterium
CGGCCCTTTCAACGAAGCAGTGAGCGGAGCGCGGTAAGGGCGGCGGCGGGTTGAGTGAAACGAATGCCCGCCACGCCCAAGCCGGAGCGAACGGTCGAACGCGAAGCGTGAGAGCTTTGTTGCAGGGCCTGGTTTTGGACACTTTTCTAAAAAGTGTCGCGCGGGTGCGGGGCGCGCCAAGCCCCGCAAAGATAACCAGCGCGAAGCTCATTAAAAAGAAGTCTCGCGCGGGTGAAGGGGCGGCCAGCCCCTTCAAGAATAAAAGCGCGTAGCGCAACAAGAATAGACCTGGATTCCCGCTTTCGCGGGAATGACGAAATAAGCCCGGGGCGCGCCAAGCCCCGCAAATATAAAAAGCGCGAAGCGCACTCAAAAGAAGTCACGCGCGGGTGAAGGGGCGGCCAGCCCCTTCAAGGGTAAAAGCGTCGTAGACGCACGTAAGATTTAAGCGCGGGGCGCGCCAAGCCCCGCAAAGGTAAATCTTTTACCTTTTTTTCCCTGACTTTTGCGAAGAATCCTCTCCCTCATCCCCGCCCTTCAGATACTTCGCATAAAACCCCTTTTTCCATTCCGTCCACCTGTTTTCCAGTATCGCCATGCGGGCGGCGGCGGTCAGCTCCATGTAAAAGTGTATGTTGTGTATGGAGCCAAGGGTTTTGCCGAGCGGTTCATCGACCTCGAAGAGGTGGTGGAGGTAGGCGCGCGAGAAGCGCTTGCAAACCGCGCAGCCGCAGGCGGTGTCTATGGGGTAGCGGTCTTTGCGGTAGTTCTTTTTGTGTATGCGAAGTTTGCCCTCGGAGGTGAAGAATACTCCCGCACGCCCCATTTTGGTGGGGATTATGCAGTCGAAGATGTCCATGCCGCGCTCTATCGCCTCGATAATATCTTCGGGGCGGCCCACTCCCATCAGGTAGCGCACTTTGTCCTTGGGCAGGAAGGGTTCGGAGTGCTCAACGGCCCGCATCATCAGTTCGTGGCCCTCGCCGACGCTCACTCCGCCCACCGCATAGCCCGGGAAATCCATTTTCACAAGCTCTTTGGCGCACCTTTCGCGAAGGTCGGCGTAGACCGATCCTTGCACTATGCCGAAAAGCCCCTGCTCGGCCTGCCTTTTGTGGGCGTTTTGGCTGCGCTTTGCCCAGCGCAGGGTGCGTTCCACCGAGGCGGCGGTGTATTTGTGGTCGGCGGGGTAGGGGATGCACTCGTCGAAGGCCATTATGATGTCGGCGCCAAGGTCGTTTTGCGCTTTTATTGACTCTTCCGGCCCCATGAAGGTGGGGGCGCCGCCCTTTTCGAAGGCGAACCTCACCCCCTCCTCGGTTATGACCCGCCCGGGCAGGCTGAAGACTTGGAAGCCGCCGGAATCGGTCAGCATCGGACCGCGCCACCCCATGAATTCGTGGAGGCCGCCGAGCCTGGCAACCACGGCGGGGCCGGGCTGGAGGAAGAGGTGGTAGGTGTTGGAGAGTATTATCTTCGCCCCCGCGGCCTCGGCCAGGTCGGGGTGGACGGTTTTGAGGGCCGCCTGGGTGCCTACGGGCATGAAAAGCGGGGTGGGGACCTCGCCGTGGGGTGTTTTGAGCCATCCGGCGCGGGCTTTGACCGTCTTGTCGGCGCGTTCCAGGGTGTATTTAATCGGCATCAGGCTTTCTTTCTTCCCGTAAGTTTCGCGTGGAAGGTGTTTCGGTTGATTCCAAGTATTTTCGCGGCGTTGAGCCGGACACCTCCGGCCCTTTCGAGGGCTTCCTTCACGAGGGCGTCTTCCACCACCTCTATCACCCCACGGTAGACCCCCTCTTCGGGCGGGTTTTCGAAAAGTGGGCCGGCGAAGGCGTGCACCGCGTCGCCAAGGGAGGTGGCGGCGGGGGCTGAAGGGCTTCGCATGCCGGAAATCTCCTCGGGCAGGTCGGTGAAATGGAGTAGCTCTCCCCTTGAAAGAACCACCATGCGCTCCACCGCGTTTTCCAGCTCGCGCACGTTGCCCGGCCAGTCGTAAAGGACCATGGCGGCCAGGGCGTCGCGCGAAAAGCCCTTCACCCTGCGGTTGTTCTCGATGGCGAACTTCTCAAGGAAGCTGTGCGCCAGAAGGGGTATGTCGCCCTTTCGTTCCCTCAAGGGTGGCATCACGATTGGGATGACGTTGAGCCGGTAAAAGAGGTCTTCCCTAAAGCGCCCGGCCTTCACTTCCGCAGTGAGGTCGCGGTTGGTGGCGGCGATTACGCGCACATCCACCTTTACCGTAACCTTGCCGCCGAGTCTCTCGAACTCCCTCTCCTGAAGGACCCGCAGGAGTTTAACCTGGAGGTTTACCGGTATTTCGGCGATTTCATCCAGAAAGATGGTTCCGCCGTGGGCAAGCTCGAAGCGCCCGTGTTTTAGGGTCAGCGCGCCGGTGAAGGCGCCTTTCTCGTGGCCGAAAAGCTCGTTTTCAAGGACGGTTTCCGGCAGGCTGGCGCAGGAGATTGAGACGAAGGGCTTTTCGCGGCGGTCGGAGTTGAAATGAAGGGCCTTGGCCACAAGCTCCTTGCCCGTGCCGCTTTCGCCTGTGATGAGGACCGTTGCGCGGCTTTTAGCGACAAGGGCGATCTGCTCGAAGACCGCCTGCATGACCGCGCTCGTGCCGATTAGGTTTTTTAGCCTGTATTCGCCCTCAAGGGCGCGGCGCAGGTGTAGGTTTTCATCCTTGAGGCGCGATTTTTCGCTCTCGACCATGTGCTGTATGCGCACCGCCTGGGCTATGTAGCCCGCGGCGACCGAGAGTATGCGCTCGTCCTCCTCAAGCGCCACCTCTTCGTCGAAGGGGAGATCTACCGCGAGCGCCCCGACGGTTTCGCCGTCGAGCTTGAGCGGGACGCAGATAAAGCTTATCTGGGATTTTACGAGGTCGCCTCGCGAACGGGTTTTGTTGAGGAAGAGGGGCTCTTTGCCTACGTTGGGGACCACCATCGCCTCTCCGGTGGCTATTACGCGGCCCACTATTCCTTCGCCCTCGCGGTAGCGCCCGCGCTTGACCTCTTCCTCGCTCATGTTGTGGGCGGCCTCTATCACAGCTTCGCCAGCTTCGGGGTTTTTAAGCACGAGCATGCCGCGCTCTATGCCAAGACCCTCGGCGAGCGCGCGCAAGGTTTCGCGGGCCACCTGCCCGAGGTCGAGCGAGGAGGTGACGGCCCTCGCGACGTTGGAGAGGGCGTTTATTGCGGCGAAGGCCTGTATGCGGTTAGGCATGGGTATTTCCGGTTAGGCGCTCGTGGCGGGCGGTGCCCTTTTTGGCGGGCGGCAGGAGGACGGCCAAGGTCAGTTTTTCGGCGGCGGTCCGATGTCGAAGACCGTTTTCACGTTCATGTAGGCGCAGTTGTTCATTTTTTGCTCGCACGCCCAGAGCGATCCCTTTTCGCCGTGGATGTTTATCCCGATCGGCCTAAGGTCGAGGTAATCGACAGTCATCACGTTGAAGGGGCCGACCCTCGCCGAGAGGATTGGCAAGCCTGATTTGCGTATGGTCACAAGGCGCTTTTCCTCGTCCTGGTTGACCCTGAATTCGCCGTCTTTGGGTGCGTTTGCGACCACTACCCACTTCCACTGGTCGCCCGCCTTGTCGCCGAGCTGGGCCAGCCAGACCATGGGAACGCGCCCCTTGCCGATGACGAGGGGCGGGAAGCCTTCCGCCTCCACCAGAAAGGGGACGTTGAGGGCGCGCAGGCCGCACCAGCTGACGCTTTCCCAGGGTTCGCACCCTTTGGGCAGCTCGAATGCCCCCGTCTTTGGTTCCTCGCCTTTAATGGTTTCGTAATCGCTCATATTTCCTTGGTTTTTCAAAAAAAGGGCTTGAAGCGGGCAAAGTTATCTTTTTTATTTTAAGTTACGCGCGATTTTGGCGCAATCCGATTTTTATCAAGCCGCAACCCTTATTTTATCAAGGGTTGACGGCCAGGGCTCCAAGCCGTAACATCGCAAAATCCGCCCAAACAAAAAAACGCTTCAGGTGAAATGCTCAAGGTAACGGGAATACACGCCTTTTACGGCGCCATCAATGCCCTGCGCGGCGTATCGCTGGAGATAGGCGAGGGGGAGATAGTCACCCTAATCGGCTCCAACGGCGCGGGCAAGACCACCACCCTCATGGCGGTCTCCGGCGTGGTGCCGGTCAGGGAGGGCTCCATTACCTTTCTGGGCGAGGCCATCCATAACCTTGCTCCGGACGAAATAGTAAGACTTGGGATAGTGCAGGTTCCGGAGGGGCGCAGGATTTTCCCGGGCCTCACCGTGGCGGAAAACCTCGACATGGGAGCGTTTCTCAGAACCGACCACAAGGGGGTAAGGTCCGACCTCGATTACGTCTATTCGCTTTTCCCCGTCCTTTCAAAACGCAAAAAACAGCTCGGCGGGACCCTCAGCGGCGGCGAGCAGCAGATGCTGGCCATAAGCCGCGCCCTTATGGCGAGGCCCCGCCTCCTTTTGCTTGACGAGCCCTCTTTGGGGCTTGCGCCTCTTATCGTAAGGCTCATTTTTGATATAATCGTGAAGATAAACCGCGAGCAGGGTGTCACGGTCTTTTTGGTGGAGCAAAACGCCAACCAGGCCCTGAAGATAGCCCATCGCGGCTACGTGGTTGAAAACGGTGAGGTGGCGCTTTCGGGCGCGGCCTCGGCCCTTCTTCACGACGATTCGGTTAAAAAGGCCTATCTTGGTTTCGACAATTAGCCAAACGGAGGGATTTTTTATGAAAAACGCTATAAGGGCTTTCGTGGCTTTCGCCGCCGTGGCGGTCGCGGTCCCCGCTTTTTGCGCGGGTACGATAAAAATCGGCGTTGCGGGCCCCCAGACGGGCGATCTCGCCTCCTATGGCATACCGACTGCGCGCGCGGCAAAGCTCATAGTTGACGAGGTGAACGCCTCGGGCGGAATCAACGGCCAGAAACTTGAGCTTTTGGTGGAGGACGACGTCTGCAAGCCAGAAATTGCCGCAAACACCGCCACCAAGCTGGTTTCCGACGGCGCGGACCTCATCATAGGCCACATCTGCTCAGGAGCCACAAAGGCCGCCCTTGGCATCTACAAGGACGCAAAGAAAATCGTAATCTCCCCCTCCGCCACCAACCCGCCCCTTACCCAGAGCGGCGAATACCCCAACTTTTACCGCACCATCGCCCCCGACGACCTGCAGGCCAAGATTGTGAGCGATTACGTCATTCAAAAGCTCGGCGGGAAGAAGCTGGCTATACTCCACGACAAGGGCGACTACGGCAAGGGCTTCGCCGAATTCGCCAAGGGATTCGTCGAGAAGGCGGGGGTGCCGGTTGTCCTCTTCGAGGGACTGAACCCCGACGCGGTGGACTACTCCGCCATCATCCAGAAGCTCAAGAAAGAGGGGGCCGACGCGGTAATCTTCGGCGGCTACCACCCAACCGCCTCAAAGCTCGTCACCCAGATGAAGAAGAAAAAGATGAACCTCGCCTTCATCTCCGACGACGGCGTGAAGGACGACACCTTCATAAAGGTGGCTGGCGAAAACGCCGAGGGCGTCTACGCCACCGGCCCCAAGGACGTTTCGGCCCTTCCCATCTACCAGAAGGCGGTCCAGGCTTACCGCGACGCCTACAAGGTCGAGCCGGGCGCTTTTTTCAAGGAGGGCTACTCGGCGGTCCTGGCCGCCCTCAACGCCGTGAAAAAGGCCGGCTCCACCGACGAGAAGGCGCTTGAAAAGGTGCTGAGGAGCGACTACGTGGATACCGCCGTGGGCAAAATCTCCTTCGACAAGCGCGGCGACGCCATCGGCGTGGGCTTTTCCGTCTACAAGGTCGTAAACGGCGCTTACGTGGAACAAAAGTAAGGCAAAAGGGGCGTTCAACCGAGCGCCCCTTTTTTTGCAAACGCTCCGGCGGTAAAAAACCGCGCCGGAATGGAAGGATTAGATGCAGGCTCTGGACTTTGCGCTTATTTTCGCCGCCGCGCTGGCGCTCTCGCTCGCCGCGGCCATGTGGACGCGCAAGGATGCCGCCGAAAAAGGGCTTTCCGAGGCTTTATCAAAGTCTTCCGGCCTTCAGGTTGAGGTAACGCGGCTGACCGGCGAGCTGAAAGCGGCGGAAGCGAAACTTGAGGCGGAAAAGGAGAAGAGCGAAGAGAAATTGAAACTGCTTGAGTTGGCGGAAAAGCAGTTCAAGGACGCTTTCGGCAATCTTTCCAAGGACGCCCTAAGCCAAAACGCCGAGGAGTTTTTGCGGCTGGCGGGCGACAAGTTCAAGGAACAGCAGGCGGCGGCCAAAAACGAGCTGGAACAGCGTGAAAAAGCCATATCCGTGCTGGTGGAGCCGGTAAGGGCCTCGCTAGACAAGTTTGAAAAGCAGGTCCAGGAGCTTGAGAAAAACCGCGCATCGGCTTATTCGTCGCTCGAAACCCAGCTAAAGTCGCTTTCGCAGACCCAGGAATACCTGCGCAACGAAACGGGGAACCTTGTGAAGGCCTTACGCGCCCCGCACGTTCGCGGCAGGTGGGGCGAACTCACCTTGAAGCGGGTTGTCGAGATGGCGGGGATGCTGGACCACTGCGATTTCATAGAGCAGGAGAGCCGCGACACCGAAGAAGGCCGCCAGCGCCCGGACATGATAATCAACATGCCGGGCAACAAAAAGATAGTGGTCGACGCCAAGGTTCCCCTCTCGGCTTACCTTGAGGCGCTTGAGGCGCAGGACGAGGAGGAGAGGCGCAGGAAGCTGGCCGACCACGCCCGCCAGCTACGCGACCACATAGGAAAGCTCGGCAAAAAGTCTTACTGGGAGCAGTACAGGAACGAGACGCCCGAGTTCGTCGTCCTCTTCATCCCGGGCGAGGTCTTCTACTCGGCGGCGCTCGAAGCCGACCCCACCCTCATCGAAGGGGCCGCAAGCGAAAAGGTAATGCTGGCCTCGCCGGCAAACCTCATACCCCTCTTGCGGGCCGTCCACTACGGCTGGAAGCAGGAGGCGATAGCCGAGAACGCCCAGCAGATTAGCAACCTCGGGAAAGAGCTTTACGAGCGAATCGGAACGCTGGCCAAACACTGGGCGAGGGTGGGCAGTAATCTTGGCGGCGCGGTGAAAGCCTACAACGAATCGGTGGCGACGCTGGAATCGCGTGTGCTTGTTTCGGCAAGGAAATTCGAAGCGCTGAAGACCACGAGCGCCGGAGCCAGCCTCGACTCCCCCGCCCAGGTCGAAGCCGCCTTGAGGGAGATTTCCGCGCCCGAAATGCTAGCTCCGCC
>SRXB01000417.1 GCA_009724975.1 bacterium
TCCGGCCAGTCCGGAAGGTATCCTCTCCGACGCCTACGGGGTTAGCTGACGGGCTCGGGCCGAAGAGTTTGCCCTACGCTTTTAAGCGATACGCCCCAAAAGATTGGGTCCCCCGTTCCCGCCGCTGGCGGGACTCGGCGATTTACTTGAAAGGTTCATACTCCCATTGTCGCTTAAAATCAACGAGGTAAATAAAACTCTGAAATTAACCGCTTTTAAATTCAAGGTGCGCCTTGACAGGACATGATTGCCAGGTCGCAATTGGCGAAGACTTTAGCCGGAATGCCGCGACTGACCGTGGCCATATGGTTGCGTGACGCCATGTCCGCCTAACCCTGCCTCCTTTACCTTAAAATTTTCGCTGCCTATTGTTTTCTGGCAATAAAAAAGGGAGCCCTGAAGGCTCCCTTTTTCGCGTTTCGGATAACAGAGTATTACGAAATCTTCTCGAACTTGCTGCCGAGCAAGCCGCAGACGGGGCATTTCTCGGGGGCGACGCGCTCGTGGGTGTGGCCGCAGACGGGGCAGACGTAGTAATCGTAAAGCTCTCCGCCGGCGCCAAGGGTCGCAAGGGCCTTCTGGAAGAGGGCGCGGTGGGTTTTTTCGACTTCGTAGGCCCACTTGAAGGTCGTAAGGGCCTTCTTGTCGCCCTCGGCCTCGGCGGTGGCGATGAATTCTGGATACATCGACTCTACTTCGTGGTTCTCGCCCTCTATCGCTTCCTTTATGTTCGCTTCCGTCTCAAGAACTCCGCCCAGAACCTTGAAGTGGCTGAGGGCGTGAACCGTTTCGGCGGCGGCGGCGGCGCGGAAAAGCTTCGCCACCTGGGCGAAGCCCTGCTCGTCAGCCTTGCGGGAAAAAGCGGTGTATTTGCGGTTGGCCTGAGATTCGCCTGCAAAAGCGGCCTTGAGGTTTTCTACTGACTTAGACATTTTTTCTCCTCCTGAGCTTTGTTGATTTAGATATGGTTGCTCTTTGCTGAGCAAAGAATACTTTTTTGGTTATATTTTGTCAAGGGGGTTTTGTTCACGTTTTGTAAACATACCAGGCGCCGCGTAAAGGGCAAAGGATTCACGGCCATTGACCCTCTTGCCCCTAAGGGAGTAAATTTAAAAAATTAACCGCGAAAGCACCATTAAAAGGAAACACTGATGAAAGACAGGGTAAAGGCGGTAATTGAGAAAATAAGGCCCCGCCTCCAGGCAGACCGTGGAGATGTGGAGCTTGTCGAGATCACCGACGATGGGGTGGTGAAGGTGCGTCTGGTCGGGGCCTGCAAGGGATGCCCCATGAGCCAGATGACGCTAAAACACGGCATTGAACGCATTATTAAGCAGGAAGTGCCGGAAGTCGCCAAGGTGGAGGCGGTAAGCTAGCCGTGTCCCCCCTCCATTCCTTCAAAGCCCCGGGCAAAGATGACCTAGCCGCGCTCGCTGCGGCGCTCACCAAGGGCAGGCTCCTTTTGGGGGAAGCGGCTTGCGAACGCTACGGGGCCGATGAATCGACCCGACTCTTCGCCCTCCCCTGGGCCGTCGCTCTCCCCGCCGACGAGTGCGAGGTGCGCGAAATCATGCGCTGGGCCCACGCTGGAGACTTCCCCGTAGTCACTCGCGGAACGGGGACCGGCGTGGCGGGCGGGGCGGTGGCGGTGGACGGCGGAGTGA
>SRXB01000102.1 GCA_009724975.1 bacterium
AGTCGTGCATCTCGCGCAAGGTGGTACCCACCCTCCCCATCTCGATTCCAAGTTCTGGAAAAAGTGCTGCTTTCACTCCCATCGACCTTCGCCACTTGTGCACGAAGTAGCGCCGGTAGATGAAGAGCCCCTTTTCCATCCTCTCCATCGCGTTATGGGGATTTAAAACGGGGCAGACCGCGACGGTGCGGTCGAGTTCCGGCGGCGAGAGGAGGCCCGCCACCCTTATGGCGAAGTTGCCGCCGAGCGAATACCCCGCCAGGAAGCGCCCCCCCTGCCCTTCGTGCATTTTTCCGGCCTGACGCACCGCCTCGGCAACCTCCTCTATGCGACAGGAGTTGAAGGGGTCGCGGTTGAGGTGTTTTGTCAGGCCGTGGTCGCGCATGTTGAGGCGAAAAACCGAAAAACCGCTTTCAAATAGCTTGGCTCCGGCGGAGAGGACGTAAGATGAATCCGAACTTCCCTCCCAGCCGTGTATTAAGGTCACAATACCCTTCTGGCCAACCGCGTTCGGCGAGTAATACCCCAGCAGGGTGGCTCCGCAGGGGGTTTTTAGCTGTATCTCCCTAGCGGCGGCCCTAAGCCCCGCCGAGGCCCTTCTCGCCACCGCCCTTCTCGGCCCGACGCTGGCCAGAACCGACTGGATGTGGCCGTTTTTCAGGTAAAAGGGCACCGACTGTTCACTTCTCACAAACACTTCTCACCTCTATATAAAACTAACATAGTCATAATATATCGCAAGCGCTTTTTTCCGCATCTTGCGGTTTTGCATTTTCCCTTCGCCGGTATAGTATTTTCATTTTAAGAAAAGCGAGACGAAAGGAGGCGCCATGGGAAAGCGATTCGCAGAATCCAGGAGCCACCGGCGAAAAGCCGTCACCTGGGAGGTTCTTGCGGGGGAAACCTCGGCGAACATCATGAGGACGCGCGGCTGGACCGACGAGGTAAGCGCCTGCGGCTGCCGCATCCTCGCCGACGAACTGATAGAGGAGGGTGAGGATATAAGGGTTTTGATGGTGGCCGAAAGAAGAATTTTGCACCTCAAGGGCAAGGTGGTGCGTTCTCTCTGCCTGGGAGACGGAGAATTCGAGCTTGGGATAGCTTTCGGAGGGGTGAGCGAGCGCAACTTTCTCATATTATCGCAAAATATAGGGAAAATGGCGTAACCCCTGCCGCCCGCCGCGCGTCAAAACCAAATAAACCCCGAAAAAAAGGATAAAAAATGTGCGGCTTGGGTTGGGCGGGTTTTTACTGCGGCTTGGTCTCCACCTTCTTCGTTTTTTCTCTTTTCCTCGCGCTGGCGTTCATTGCGGGCTCTTTTTGGCAAAGGCGCAAGGCCCTTTCCCGCATCGCCGACGAGAAGACCGGCGAGGAAAAATAAAGAGCGTCCCTTGCGGACCCTTTTTACATCTCCTTCAGCACGTACATAAGAGTTTCCCCCGAGTTGACGGCAAGGCGGGCCATGTCTTCGGTTACGCGCTGGGTGTATTCCCAGTAAGAGGACTCGGCTCCGTAGCTTTTAACCAGCACCGCGCCGGTTTTGGCGTCTTTTAGCGTGTAAATGACGATTATGCGTGAGCGCGAATCACCGTAGACGGGGTCGGCCATCACCGTCTGTCCGGTCTGGGAGACGGCCACGTGGGCCTGGGCCTCGGCGGAGAGAATCTCCGAGGCGGCCCCTTCTTCCGAAACAATTCCCCCAAAGCGCTCCGAAGCGTTCACCGCCACCGCGGCACCCGCCGAGAGCGCAGAGGCTATTTTCTGGGCGAGATCCGCCGGAAGCCCCTCCTTCCTGGTGAGTTTAACCTCCGGCGGAGCTATGTAGACTTTGCCGAAATCCCTCTTTTTAACCGACGGATCGACGAAGGTGCGCTCCTCAACCCCGCCACCCAGCGGCGAGGCCAGCGAGGCCCTCAGCGCCTGCTGGTTTCCGTACCAGTAATGGGTGGGGCCGCATCCGCAAAGGGCAAGCGCCAAAAGTGAAAGGGCCGCGATAAAAACCCTCATTTATGATCCTTCCAGAGGCCGCGCCGCCGTGAAGGCGGCAACGATATTTTTGTTTTGACAACGGTTTGGCCATTCAGGTATAAACTCGCTCCCACCGAAGGAGGTCGTCTTTCGGTACAATTTGCCACCGGCGCGTGGCCCGCACAAGTTTATTATTCCGGTGTAGCTCAACCGGCAGAGCACGCGGCTGTTAACCGCGGGGTTGTAAGTTCGAGTCTTACCACCGGAGCCAAAATGCAAAAGCCCGTCCGACCGGACGGGCTTTTTCGTATCAGCCGGAGAGTAAAGCCTTGCGCGTAGTAGTTTGCATAAAACAGGTCCCCTCCTCCACCAAGGTCAAGATAAATCCCGAAACCAACACCCTCATGCGGGACCAGGCGGGAACCATCGTAAACCCCTTCGACGAATTCGCCGTCGAGGAGGCCGTCCGCGTGGTTGAAAGACACGGGGGCGAGGCGATAGCCCTCTCCATGGGCCCCCCTCAAGCCGAGGAGGCCCTTCGCGCCGCTCTTGAGCAGGGGTGCGACCGCGCCTACCTCGTCTCCGACCGCGCCTTCGCCGGAGCCGACACCCTCGCCACCTCCCACACCCTGGCCGCCGCCATAAAAAAAATCGAAGCCGAGCTGGGAAAGGTAGACCTCATCATCTGCGGCAAGCAGGCCATTGACGGGGATACGGGGCAGGTCGGGCCGAGCCTGGCGGTGCGCCTCGGCATTCCCCCCCTCTCCTACGTCTCGAAAATAATCGGAATAAATCTGGAGGCGGGAAAAATAACCGCCGAGCGCTCGCTGGAGGAGGGCAAGGAGGTCGTCCGGTCCGACCTTCCGGCGGTGCTCACCGTCTTGAAAAACATCAACATCCCCCGCTATCCCAGCCTTTTGGCCAAGCGAAAAGCAAAGCAAAAGAGCGTCGATAAACTCGGCCTCAAAGACCTCGACCTGCCGGAAGAGAAAACGGGGCTCAAGGGCTCGCCCACCTGGGTCGTCCGCATCTTCACCCCCGAGGCGAGAAGCTCCAAGGCCCAGATATACACCGGTGAACCCTCCCACACGGCCCGCCTTCTCGCCGACCGGATAATGGAGATAAAGTGCAAGGGCAAAGGAGAGGCCGATGGTTAAACTTCAGATAGACAAGGCGCTTTGCATAGGGTGCGGCGCCTGCGTCGAGGGCTGCCCCCACTCCGCGCTCAAGATGGAGGGCGATTTTCCCGTAGTGGACGAGCGCTGCATACTCTGCGGCGCCTGCATTGACGTTTGCCCCGTCGCGGCCCTCTCGATACCGAGGGAAAAGGGCAAGGAAGACCTCTCGGTCTACCGCGGAATATGGGTTTACGCCCAAAAAGCCGGCGGCGGCCTCCACTCCTCTTCTTTTGAGCTTCTCGGCAAGGCCCGCGAGCTCGCCAAAATCCTCGGATGCGAAGTTTCGGCGGTTTTGCTAGGTGACAAGGTCGATTACATGGCCGGGGAGCTTTTCGCCCACGGCGCCGACAGGGTTTACCTCGCCGACCACCCCGAGCTGGCGACGGCGCGAACCGAGCCTTACGGCGAAACGGTGCTCTCCCTCGTTCGGGAGCACAGGCCCGAAGCCATTTTGCTTCCCGCCACCATAGAGGGGCGCGACATCGGCTCCTACGTCGCCAGCGTCATTGAGACGGGGCTCACGGCGGACTGCACCGAGCTTGGCATAGACCCCGAAAACCGAAACCTCCTCCAGACCCGTCCCGCCTTCGGCGGCAACATCATGGCAACAATCGTCTGCCCCAACAAAAGGCCGCAGATGGCCACGGTGCGCCCCAAGGTCTTTCCCATGCCCAAGCGCGAGGAGCGAAGCGGCGAGATTGTGCGCGCAAGCGTGGCCTTCTCCGCGCCCTGCCGAGTCGAAGTACTTGAACACACACCCATCGCTGGCGGCTGCTCGATAGAAGACGCCAACGTGATAGTCTCCGGCGGCATGGGGATGAAGAAGGCGGAGAATTTCGCCCTTCTTAAGGAGCTGGCCGACATTCTGGGCGGCTCGGTGGGCGCTTCCCGCGCCGCCGTTGACGCGGGGTGGATAGATTTCGACCACCAGGTTGGGCAGACCGGCAAGACGGTGCGCCCCAACCTCTACATAGCCTGCGGAATCTCCGGCGCGGTCCAGCACCTCGCCGGAATGAACCACTCGGACGTCATAATCGCCATAAACCAGGATCCCCAGGCCCCCATCTTCGAGCTGGCGAGCTATGGGGCGGTGGGCGACGCCAAGGCGATAGTCGCCGAGCTAGTCGGAGTGCTGAAGGAAAAGCTGGAAAGCTGATTAATTGCCGAAATTGACCGAAAGCCCCGCTTTTCCCCAAGGCGGGGCTTTTTATTTTGGCGCTTTGCACCTATCCTTGGCGCATGGAAAGCGAAAAAAGACCACGGGAAATGAAAATAATCCTCCTGGCCCCGCCAGCGCGGGACTTTTACGACACCGAGCTTCGGCTCATGCCCCTTGGCCTTTGCTACCTTAAGGCCGCCCTCGTAAAACACCTGCCCGAAGTTAGGGTCGAGGTTTGGGACCGTCGCCACGGCTTCGGGAGGCGGACTGCCACCCTCCCTAAGGAGCTGGAATACCTCAAGGCCTTCTACCCTCCGCCCGACAGGAGCCCTTTTTGCTCCTTCTCGAACTACTTTCACTTCGGCGCGCAATTTGAAGATATAGCTGAGGAAATAAAGCGCGCAAAGCCCGACCTCGTCGGCATTTCCAATCTTTTTTCCGCCTATCATCGCGAGGCGCTAGGCCTCGCCTCCGCCATCAAGGCCGCCCTCCCCGTCCCGATAGTGATGGGCGGCCACCACGCGACGGTCGATTACGAATTCCTTCTCAAAAGCGGTCACGTCGATTTCGCGGTCCTCGGAGAAGGCGAAAAACCGCTGGTGGAGCTGGCAAAAGCGCTACGCGACTGCGGCAGCCTCGAAAAAGTTCCAAATCTCGCCTTCCTCAAGGGCAGAGAGGTTTTTTTGACGGGAAAAGAGCCCAACTATCCCCTTGAGGAGCTGCCCTTTCCCGATTTTTCGGACTTTCCGACCGGAAAATACCGGCTGGGCCGCCTTCCCCTCGCCCAGATAGCCGCCACGCGGGGTTGCCCCGCCGCCTGCTCTTTTTGCTCGGTGGCGAAGGTCTTCGGCAAGGCTCACCGGCGAAGGAGCGTTGAAAATGTGATTTCCGAGATGAAGTTGAGGGTCGGCGAGGGTTACCGCGCCTTCGATTTCGAGGATGACAACCTGACGCTATCCAAAAGCTGGGCCGTGGAGCTTTTGGGCGCGATAATAAGCGAATTCGGCGAGGGGGAAATCGCCCTAGGCGCGATGAACGGCGTCTCCTACATGGCCCTGGATGAAGAACTTCTTAAGCTGATGCGGCAGGCTGGCTTTTCGCACCTCAACATAGCGCTGGTGACCTCCTCGGGCGAAGCTTCGCGCAAAACTGGGCGCGATTTTTCGCAAGAAAGATTCGGGGAGGTGGCGAAGGCGGCGCACTCCATGGGTTTTCGCACCGTGGCCTACCAGATTCTGGGCCTTCCGGGAGAGAGTGTAGGAAATATGGCGGAAACCTTCGCCTTCCTCGCTCGCCTGCCGGTGCTGATGGGGGCTTCGCCCTTCTATCTCGCGCCGGGCTCAAAACTTGCCGATGAACTTGGCCCCCTTGCGAGGGAGGAGATGGTCCGGTGCAGACTCACGGCGATGGGGCGCGACCTTGAAAGCTCGAAACGGGAGGATGTTTTCACCTTTTTCACCATGACTCGCATCGTTAATTTCATCAAGGGACTCTCCACGGGCGGCCAAACCGTGGCCCTTGAGCAGGCCATTGACCTTTTCGAAAAAAAAGGCGGGCGGGACGAGATTGGGGCGAGCCTTTTGAAAAGGCTTTTCGGGGAACGCAAATTGTACGCCGAAACCAGCTCCGGAACCGTGGAGATAGTTAAATTCGATTATCAGCTTTTCGCTTCAACATTTCGGAATATCGAGTTTATCAAAACTCAGGACGGCGGCTCGGTGACGATTCCAAAAGATTTCCTGGCGCGTGGTTCTTTGGAGTAAAATAAGGGCGATGAATGGCTTTGAAGGCACCGCGCCCGCCATAAAGGCGCGAAATATCATAAAGAGCTACGGCGGCAGGCGCGCCGTGGACGGCCTCTCCTTTTCGGTGGAAAGGGGCGAGTTTTTCGGCATTCTGGGGCCAAACGGGGCGGGCAAGACCACCACCGTGAAGATGGTTTACGGCTATGCTAAACCCGAGGGGGGCGACCTTGAGGTGCTTGGGCGCGAAATAACGGCCCACCGCAGGGAGATAGCCGCCAAAATCGGCGTCTGCCAGCAGGAAAACAACCTCGACACCGATCTCTCCATCATTGAAAACCTCATCACCTTCGCCAGCTATTTCGATATCCCCAGGGGCGCGGCCAAAAGGCGCGCCGAGGAGCTCTTGTCGTTCATCGGCCTCGGGCAGAGGCAAAAAGAAGAGGTCAACTCCCTTTCCGGCGGCATGATGCGCCGTCTGGTCCTCGCCCGCGCACTCATAAACGACCCCGACCTCCTCATCCTCGACGAACCCACCACCGGCCTCGATCCCCAATCGCGCCACCAGCTTTGGGACAAACTTAGGGAGTTGAAGGCTCGCGGCATGACGATTCTTCTCACCACCCACTACATGGACGAGGCCGAGCGCCTTTGCGACCGGCTCGTAATCATGGACGAGGGGAAGGTGCTGGTTGAGGGAAAACCGAGGGAACTCATAGAAAAACACGCCGGGAAAAACGTCATCGAGGTTACGGAGCCCGACGAAAGCCTAAGGAGTTACGTGAAGGAAAAGAACCTTTGGGCCGACGAGACCCCAAGCCGCGTAATCATCTACGGGCGCGAGGGGGACGATGATTTTCTGGCCATAGCACACCGCTGCGCCACCGCAGGCTGCGCGATGAGGATGGCGACCCTTGAAGATGTATTCCTTCGCCTCACGGGCAGGGAGCTTAGGGAATGATTGCCGATATTTCCCCAAGATTCATGCGTGTTTGGCAGAGAAACTTCAAGGTTTACAAAAAGACCTGGCTCATCGCCTTTTTGCCACACCTCTTTGAGCCGGCCTTCTTCCTCCTGGCTTTCGGCGCGGGGCTTGGCGCGATGGTGGGGGCGCTGAGATACCAGGGGGCCGAGATTTCCTACACGGCTTTCATCGCCCCAGCGATTGTGGCGATAGCA
>SRXB01000418.1 GCA_009724975.1 bacterium
CCGCCTCATCCTCCGGCCCCTCCCCGGGAAGACCCAAAATAACGTGGGCCGCCACCAGAAGGCCCCTCGCTTTAGCCCTTTTGCAGGCGTCGGCGAAGGCGTGCGCGTCGTGGCCGCGCCCTATTATCCGCAAAGTCTCGTCGTTGGCGCTCTGCAAGCCAAGTTCAAGCCATATTTCCCGAAACCGCTCCCGATAAGAGGACAAAAGATCCAAAACCTCGTCCGGCACGACATCGGGGCGAGTGCCGACGCACAAAACCTTTACCGCCTCCACCGCAGCAGCCTCGTCCCAGAGGGCCTTAAGCCGCTCCACGGGCGCGTAGGTGTTGGTGTTGGGCTGGAAATAGGCGGCGATTTGGGAGACGCCCCGCTTTTTGAGGGCGAAAACCCCCTCAAGCAACTGTTCCCGCACAGAAAGGGGGGAGCCGGCATTTGGAGAGAAAGCCCTCACGTCGCAAAAAGCGCAACCGTCCCTGCCACCCTCTCGGTTAGGGCAGGAAAAACCGGCATCAACCGATACGCGCCAGACCTTTTCGCCGAAAAGATCCTGCCAGTGGCGCGACAAAGAGGGCCAATCGAAGCTAGCCATGATTCCATCCCTAAAAAGCGCAGGCAAATGCCTGAAAGCAAGCCAGATATTATCAGCCATGGCCCGCCAAAGCCATACTCTAACCGAGGGGCGCCTTGATTTTGGTTGACAGGGGCCAACAGGTTGTGGCATAAAAAGAAAACAACGCAATATGTTGAGTTTGCCGGTGCCCGAAAGGGCATAAGAGGGAAGCGGGGTGCAAATCCCCTGCGGTACCGCCGCTGTAAGCGAGGACAAAGAGCCAATGCGCCACTGGAATTACCGGGAAGGCGGCTCGGAGGACGATTCGCAAGCCAGAAGACCTGCCGGTGATATGTGTCGGAAACCTTCACGAACCATGAGGGCTCCGCGCCAAGGCTTTCTTGAAAACGGAAAAAAGCCCGCGAATAATCGCGGGCTTTTTTAGTTCGCCAAAAAGACTCTCCAAACGGCTCCCGTGGGAAAATCCCTCAAAGGAGCCGCCTTTCATCCGGGGGAGGCCAAAAGCCTCCCCAATTTTTTTCCCTAAAATGTGGGCGGAGTGGCGACCCAAAAGGCGCGGGCCGGTTTAGCCGAGTCGTTTTGCCAGCAATGGGGGATGGAGGAGGAAAAGTAAAGGGAATCGCCCTCTTCCATGCGATATTCCTCGCCGTCAAGAGAGAGAACCATAGACCCCTCCAGAATCGTGACGAACGCCTCCCCATCGTGGGAGTAAAAGCCGTCGCTCCTGCCCCCGGGGTTGAGGGTGACGAAAACCGTCTCCATCTTGCGCCCCGCCACGCCGGAGGAGACGAAGGCCACCTCCAGCCCCTTTTGCGTGAAGGGCTGCCAGTCGCGTCTTTTTACGAAGCGTATCCTCTCCGTCTGCCTTTTTTCAAAGGTTTCGCCGATGGAGACGCCCAGCGCCTCGGTTATCTTCTTCAGGCTGACGATTGAGGGCGAGTTCTTGCCGTTCTCGATCTGCGACAGAAAACTCTTGGAAAAGCCTGTTTTCGTGGAGAGATCGTCCAGACTGAGTCCTCGCTGTTTTCTGAAGCTCTTCAATTTGTCGCCTAACATTGATCACCTCCAAAAATCTCAACCAGCCTTGAGT
>SRXB01000103.1 GCA_009724975.1 bacterium
AAGTAGATGGTGCCGCCGACCATGCCCACGCAGGAGCGGTAGCCGAGGATGTTGGAGGGGTTCCTGGGGTTGACGCCGCATACCACAGCTATGCCGCCAGCCTTGAATTCGGCGAAGGAGTCGCCCACGTCGCGGAAATACCACGACTGGATGGGGGGGAAGCGGGGGTTGAACTTGGTGAGGGTGTCGCAGCGCGCGCCGCCGCCGCCCTGGATGTAGAGTTTGCCCTGCGCGCCCGCGTTGTGCGCGCCGTTGGAGACGTCGCCAAGGACGGTTATGGTTGCGCCGCAGTTTATCCAGCCCACGTCGTCGGAGGCGGGGCCGTGGATGGTGATGCTGGTCCCCTCCATGCCCATGCCGCCGGTGCGCTGGCCGGGCACGCCGAAGATTTCGACGTTGACGCCGCCCTCGACGGGCCAGATGCGGCCGCCGATGCCGTGCTGGCCGTCGGCTTCGATGCGAAGGCTTCTTGCGCCTTCCTTTATTGCCTTTTGGGCGCGCTCGTCCAGCTCTTTGGTGGGGACGCGCACGCCGGATACGTTGCCTTTGATTTCAATGGTCTGCATTGGATGCTCCTAGCAGGCGTAGCTGATGTCAAGACGCTCGGCGATGGCCTTGTCCGCCACCGAGAGGCCGTCCGACATGCCGATGGGAAGCTCGGTGGAGCGGCCCATGGGCGCGAAGATTTTCTTGAGTTCCTTGTCCGCCGAGAGGAAGACGTCCACCACGCGCTGGGCGACCTTGTCGGGGTCGAGCCTGCGGTAGAGTTTGGGGTCCTGCGTGGTGATGCCGCGCGGGCACTTGCCGGTGTTGCAGATGTTGCAGCGGTTGCGCTCGTCGCCCAGGCATCCGGCGCAAGCCTGCATTATGTACTTGCCGCTGTCGGCGCCGGAGGCTCCAAGCATGATGAGGGCCGCCGCGTTGGCCGCGAGGTTGCCGTGTTTGCCCACGCCGCCCGCCGCGAAGATGGGAAGCTCGTTCTGCTTGCCGATTTTGACGAGGTTGAGGTAGCACTCGCGAAGGTTGGAGGCGATGGGATGGCCCATTTTGTCGAGCGAGACGTTGTAGGCCGCGCCGGTTCCGCCGTCCTCGCCGTCGATGCCGAGCGCGGCGGCGAAGGGGTTGCGGGCGAGGTTGTTGAGAACCGCCAGCGCTGTCTTGGTACCGGAGATCTTTGGGTAGACCGGGACCCTGAATCCCCAGGCCAGGGACATCGCCGTGACCATCTTGGCGACCGCCTCCTCGATGGAGTATTTGGTCTGGTGGGTCGGGGGCGAGGAGAGCTCGACGAACTCGGGCACTCCGCGAATCTTGGCGATGTGGCCAAGGACCTTGGAAGCCATGAGGAGGCCGCCATCGCCGGGCTTGGCGCCCTGGCCGTATTTTATCTCTATCGCGGCGGGGTCGCACTGCATGTGCGGTATGGCGTGGACTATTTCATCCCAGCCAAAGTAGCCCGAGGCTATCTGGAGGATGAAGTATTTGAGGTAGGGGCTTTTGAGGAGGCGCGGTGGCATGCCGCCCTCGCCGGTGCACATTACCACCGGAATCTTCTCCACCTCGTTTAGGTAGGCTATGCCCATCGCGAGCCCTTCCCACATGGTGGGGGAGAGCGCGCCGACCGACATGCCGCCTATGCGGATGGGGAATATTTCGCGCACCGGCGGCACGAAGGCCATGCCGTCGGGTATGAGGCCGTCGCCGGTGAGCTTAAGGGGAAGCTCTTCGGGCGGGAGGCTCCGGCCAAGGAGGGTGCGCACCCTAAACTCGTGGCGGCCCGCGTCGAGGGCGGGGTCGGTGAGCATGGAGATGCGGGTGAACTTGAGCTTGTCCAGCACCGAGATGTCGGGGTCGTTTCTCCTGCCGCCGCGCTTTACCGGCTCGCCGCCCTTGTTGGCGTGCCAGTGGTATTTGTTGGCGGAGTTGAAGACCGGCTCAATCGCGTCATTGGGGCAGACGAGGCGGCAGGTGGCGCACCCTATGCAGCGGCGGCCTATGTCGGTGGCCTGCTTCACGCACGAAGCCACCTTGCGTATCGTCGAAGGCAGGGGGGTTGAGCCGGTGGAGGCGACGAGGCGCTGCTCCATCACTCCGGGCTCTATCGCCTTCACGGGGCATACGGAGGTGCAACGCCCGCAGCGGGTGCACCTTTCGTTGTTCCACGCGATGACGTAGGGAAGATCGCTTAAGCTAAGCTGATGGTTGAAGTCGAGCCGTCCAGCTGATTCCATACCTCTATCTCCTTCGCGCCGGGCTTAACCATAACGAAATCGTACTTCATGGGAAATACGTCGCGGTTGCTGTCCCTTCCGGGAACGGCGCTGCCGAGGCCACAGACCTCGCTCATGAATCCAACTTTACCCTTTACCCCGCCCACTACGCCGGGACGGAGCTTTTTAGTGTCCTGCACCATGAAGACGGTGCCGTCCTCGTCGCACCCGATAACGCAATTGGGGCCGTCGATGGTGAGCATGCGAAGGCTGCGGCGCATCAGCGCGAGGGCCTGGGCGTCTTTGCGCTTGCCAAGCTCCTTATCCTGCAGGGGCGTGATTATGTCCTTGTAGTAGGGGAGCGGGTAGCCGAGAGTCTTTCTCATGTAGTGAAGAATATGGGCGAAGACCTCGCTGTCGGAGTTGTAGCCTACGTAGGCGGGGTTGCCGCGCCCCATAAGGTACTCGCGAATCGGGACGAAGGCGGTGTTCTCGCCGTTGGTCATCGTGAAAACCCCCTGGATGAAGAAGGGGTGGCACGCGTAAAGGTTGATGGCGTAATTGGTGTTCTGGCGGCCCTGGGCGAAAATCACCTTCGCCTTGATGGGATTTTTGTCCATGCCGAAAAATTCGCCGACCTCCAGGGGGTCGCCGACCTCCTTCAATGTCACCACGTCCGGCCAGAAAGAAAAGACGGTGATGGAATTGTTGTCGGCCTCGCCCATCTTGCGAAGCTCAAGGCGGGTGGCGGTCAAAAGCGCCGCCTTGGCCTCCTTGGAGGCGCCTTCCATGTTTTCGGGGTACTCGTAAACGTTCACCACGTAGCAATCCCTCTTCTGGATCGACATCGAGGGCGTGTGGTGGATGCTGGGCTCCCAGCTGTGCTTGAGCTTGAAACCCCTTGCCTGCATAAAGCTCTGGAGGGTTTCGTACCCTTTTTTGGTGGTGATGGCGGAAAGGATGGGATATTCCCTTAACGACTCGAACTCGCCGCCGATGAAACGCATCATCAGGCCAAGCCCCGAACCGTCGTGCCCTTCCTTCATCGTCTCCAGCGCGAGAATCGGCTCCATCGGGGAGATGAACTCGGCTGAAGAGATTGCGCTAAGTCGACACATATCTCACTCCTGGGTTGTTCATAATGCACAAAAAACGCCACGTGAGATTTTGCAATCCCCGTGCCATGCGGTAAAAATATTTATAAGTCCTTGTTATTGCTGAATATTCAGGATGCTAGCCGCGAAAGGGCATCAACCGATGCCTAATATGAAGGCAGACAATACATGTAATATATTTCACATTCAAGGGAAAAGCTCTCCGTTTCGCCGTTTTTTGGCTGTTGCCTATAAATTAGGCAACAGCTTTGCGGCTTTCGCCTTGTTACGTTTTTGTCTGTTAGGGGTTTGGACCGGCGCTTACGGAGATGAAAACGAGGTCGGTGGCGGCCCTTATGCCGTGGGGTTCCCCCTCGGGAGCGAAGATTATCTCGCCCGCCTCCACCTTGTATTCGCCCTTGTCGTTGAGATACCACCCCTCGCCCGACTCTATGTACCAGATGTGGTCGCCGTCGTGGTCGTGGGGGTGAATTTCCTGCCCAACTTTTAGGCACCAAACCGTGGCCCTTGCGTGGATGCCCTTGGAGGCGGCGGTCTTGGCGGGCCCTTCGGCGGAAAAGTTTTTCAGGGCGGATATTTTCTTAATGTCCATCTTAATCCTGCTTCTTTCTGGAATTCTTCTCTTCTATGCCGGAAGTGCCGAACCTTCGGGAAAGCTCGTCGGCCACCCTCTGGGGCGGAATGTTTTTGTGGCCCAAAAGGACGAGGGAGTGAAAGGCGAGGTCGGCCAACTCTTTAATAAGGGCCTCCTCGTCTCCCGACTTGGAGGCCAAGATGACCTCGACGGACTCCTCTCCTATCTTCTGGAGGATTTTGTCCTCTCCCTTGGCGAAAAGCCGGCAGACGTAGGAATCGTCCCTCGGGTTTTCCTTGCGGTCAAGTATCACGCCGTAAACGGCCCCGATTACGTCGGCCTTCATCTGCGCCCTCCGGTAAGTCTTACCGGAACGCCGCGCTTTGCAAGCATCAATTTCACCTCCTCAACGGTGGTTTCGCCGAAGTGGAAGATGGAGGCGGCAAGCGCCGCGTCGGCCTTGCCCTCGGTGAGAGCCTCCACCATGTGCTCGGCGTGGCCCGCGCCGCCCGAGGCGATTACCGGTATCTCAAGCGCCTCGGAAACAGCCCGCGTCAGCGGCAGGTCGAAGCCGTCCTTTGTTCCGTCGGCGTCCATGCTCGTCAAAAGAATCTCGCCCGCGCCGAGGGCTTCCATCTTCCTCGCCCACCCGATGGCGTCGATGCCGGTTGGCTTCCTTCCGCCGTGGGTGAAGACCTCCCACCCTTCAGCGGGGGTTTCGCCGCGCATTTTGGCGTCGATGGCGACGACTATGCACTGCGAACCGAACTTTAGCGAGGCTTCCTCCACGAACTGGGGGCGATGCACAGCCGCGGTGTTTATGGAGACCTTGTCGGCCCCCGCAAGGAGAAGCCTTCTCACGTCGGCAATCTCCCTCACGCCGCCGCCCACGGTCAGCGGCATGAAGACACGCTCGGCGGTCATGCGTACTACGTCGATTATTATGTCGCGCTCGTCGCTTGAGGCGGTGATGTCGAGAAAACAAAGCTCGTCCGCGCCCTGCAGGTCGTAGATAGAGGCGGCCTCGACGGGGTCGCCCGCGTCGCGCAGATTGACGAAGTTCGTCCCCTTGACCACGCGGCCAGACTTGACGTCCAGGCAGGGAATTATGCGCTTTGCAAGCATCAGCGGGCCACTCCCGCCTTAGTCAGCAAAATGGCCTCCCTAAGGTCCAGCGTCCCCTCGTATATCGCCCTGCCGGTTATCACGCCGGTTATGCCGTCCTTCTCGTGGGCGAGGAGGTTTTTTATATCGAAGATGTCGTTCACCCCGCCCGAGGCTATGACCTGCCCCCTGGCGCTCTTGGCGAAATTGACAGTCTCCTCGATGTTCACGCCGGTCTGCATGCCGTCGCGGTCGATGTCGGTGTAAATGAACCCCGCCGCGCCGTCGGCTGAGAGGCGCGCCGCAAGGTCGGTGGCCTTGGTAGCCGAAACGTCGGCCCAGCCGCGCACCGCCACCATCCCCTTTTTAGCGTCGATGCCGACCAGCACCCTGCCTGGGTATCTGTCGGCCAGGGATTTCACCAGCGAGGGGTTTTCGAGGGCCGCAGTGCCAAGGATGACGAACTCAAGCCCCAGCTCAAGAAGCCTGGCGGCAGTCGCCTCGTCGCGTATGCCGCCGCCGAGGTCCAGTTCTATGTCGACGGCCCCGCGTATCTCTTTTATCGCCTCAAGGTTCTCGGGCCTGCCGGAAAAAGCGCCGTCGAGGTCGACTATATGCAGGCGCTCGGCCCCGGCCTCGGCCCACCTTTTGGCGGTTTCGGCGGGACTGGAGGAATAGACGGTGTTGTCCTCCATCCTCCCCTGCTTCAGGCGCACGCACTGGCCGCCTTTCAAATCTATCGCGGGTATTACGATCATATCGCTTTCCTCGCCTTCTCCCAGAAGGCCTTCAATATCGAAATGCCCACCCGCTGGCTCTTTTCGGGGTGGAACTGGCACGCGTATAGGTTGCCCCTGGCGACGCTGGAGGCGAAGGTGAGGCCGTGGGTGGTTGTGGTTGCCGTAATCCCCTCTTCCTCGGGAACGGGGTAGTAGGAATGGACGAAATAGACATGGTCGCCCTCGCGCACGTCCTTTAAAACGTCCACTTCCTTAACTATTTTCAGGGAGTTCCACCCCATGTGGGGGACTTTCAGCCTTTCGCCCGAAAGCGTCATGTCGTGGGGGAAGCGGACCACCTTGCCCTTGAAAATCCCGAAACCTTCGGTCCGTCCGTGCTCTTCGCTCTCCTCGAAGAGGAGCTGGTAGCCTACGCAGATGCCGAGGAAGGGAACGTCTTCCCTGATTTTATCTATGACAAGGTCGAAAAGGCCGAAATTTTGCAGCTTGGTCACGCAGTCGCGAAAAGCCCCCTGCCCGGGGAGCACCACCGCCCCCGCCTCGCGTATAAGCCCCGCGTCGCGCGTGAGGACGGCGGGCGCGCCAACCGACTCAAGCGCCTTTTGCACCGAGCGCAGGTTGCCGGAATCGTAGTCGATTATTACTACGGGACGGCTCACAGGTTGCCTTTCGTGGAGGGAACCCCGACGCGGCGAGGATCCTTCTCGCTCGCCTGCCGAAGGGCTCGGGCGAAGGCTTTGAAGACCGCCTCTATCACGTGGTGGGCGTTTCTGCCCTCGGCGGCTTTCACGTGCAGGGTGAATTTGGAGGCGCGGACGAAAGCCTCGAAAAATTCGCGGAAAAGCTCGGTGTCCATCGCCCCGACCTTGCCGAACTTGAGGGTGTCGTCGTAGGAGAGGTGCGCCCTGCCGGACAAATCGACCGCCACCTGCGCCAGAGCCTCGTCCATCGGCACTACGGCGAAACCGTAGCGCGTGATGCCCGACCGGTCGCCGAGCGCCTTGTCGAAAGCTTCCCCAAGCGTTATCCCCACATCCTCCACCGTGTGGTGAAAATCTATGTGGGTGTCTCCAAGGGCCTCTATTTTCAGGTCGAAAAGGCCGTGAGCGGAAAGCTGGCAGAGCATGTGGTCGAAAAAGCCTATGCCGGTGTCTATCTCGTGGGCTCCCGCGCCGTCCAGGTCGAGGCGGACCTTCACCCGCGTCTCCTTCGTGGCCCTCTCAAGCTCGGCGGTTCTATTCATCTTCAAGCTCCCTTTTTGCCCTTCACGCGCACCTTTACGGCGTTGGCGTGGGCGGTTAGCCCCTCCATCTTCGCGATGTGCATTACGGGGCCGGAGATTTCCTCAAGAGCCTTCCTCGAAAAGGAGATGAGGCTCGATTTTTTAATGAAATCGTCAACGCCAAGGGGCGAGGCGAAGCGGGCGGTCCCTGCGGTGGGAAGCACGTGGTTTGGCCC
>SRXB01000104.1 GCA_009724975.1 bacterium
GAGGGGGCAAAGGGGCATGCGAACGGTCTCTTCCATGCGCCCCATCATAGCCAGCGCTGTCTTGACGGGAACGGGGTTGGTTTCGATGAAGAGGTCTCGGGCGAGCGGGGCCATCTTGTAGTGCAGGTCCTTCGCAGCGGCTATCTCTCCCCTGGCGTAGACCTTGCACAAGTCGGACATGTCGCGGGGAGCTATGTTGGACACGACGGATATGACACCCGCGCCGCCTAGTGAGAGGAGGGGCAAAACCGTTGCGTCGTCGCCGGAAACCACGAGGAACTCGTCGCCGCAAAGCTCTATTATCCGGCTAACCTGCCCAAGGTCGCCGCTGGCTTCCTTTATCCCGATTACTTCCGGTATCGAAGAGATCTTCTTTACGGTATCCGGGCTCATGTTTATGGCGGTGCGCCCGGGGACGTTGTAAAGGAATATAGGGAAGGCGGCCTCCTCGGCCACTTTCTTGTAGTGGAGATACATGCCCTCGGGCGTGGGCTTGTTGTAGTAGGGGGTTATCATGAGCGCCGCGCTGGCGCCCGCTTTTTTGGCGAATTTCGTCAGCTCCACCGCCTCGGCGGTGTTGTTGGAACCGGTGCCGGCTATTACGGGCACGCGCCCGCGAGCCTCGCTCACCGCCACTTCGATGACCTTCCGGTGCTCGTCGTGGCTTAAGGTTGCCGATTCTCCTGTGGTACCGCAGGGGACGATGCCGTCAATCCCCTCTTCAATCTGCCAGTTTATGTGCTTGCGGTAGGCGTCCTCGTCAATCGCGCCGTTTTTGAAGGGAGTTACGAGGGCCGTTATCGCGCCACGGAACATGAGTTTCTCCTTTGGGGTGTGTTTAAGCCGCCAATCATTCTTTCGAGCCGGGACAACCCGCGCAGGCGGGTCCCTTGCCGGCCGCCGCGCAGCCGCCGCCCTCTTTGGGGGCTTTCTTCTGGCTTTTGGGTGCTGGCTTGCCACCCGCGTAGTCGGTGCGGTACCAGCCGGTGCCTTTCAGGGCGAAAGAGCTTTTGGAAACCATCTTTTCGACGGGTCCTTTGCCGCACTCGGGGCATTTTTCCGGCCTCGGGTCGGAAAGTTTCATTGAAAGCTCGAACTCGTTCTTGCAGGACGAGCACCGAAATTCGTAAATGGGCATAATCAAACCTTCGAAAACTTGCGTGCTTTTTCCATCTGTAAGGAATTAGAAAATATAGCATTGCTTTTTGCCTTAAGCAAAGCCAAAGCAAAAAAGGGGCTAGACGACCTTTAAAGGCTTAAGGTCGGGTGCCTTCCCGATGAGCCCGAGCGAGTGCGCCTGAGCCGCGAAGAGGCCGAGGCCGCAAAGGTGCCAGGCGGTGAGGTCGTAAGAGAGGGTCTGCCAATAGCTGATAAGCTCCTCCTCTCCCATGCCGAGCGCGGAACTCTCGCAGGCCGCGTATTTTGCGAAAGAACGGTAGGCCCGCTGGCGGGCGGCCACCAGCAGCCTGTATAGGGCGCTGAAAGCCTCCCTCTTTCGCTCGAAAACATCGCGTCGCGCTATCCAGAGGGCGAAGACGAAGGGGTTGCCCGTGAGCTCCAGCCAAAGCGCGCCCAAATCGTAAACGAAGGGCCACCCGCCTTCCCGCGCAACCCGTAGCGCCCTGTCGCCTATGAGAAGGGCGGCGTCGGCCCCACTCTCCTCCTCAACGTAGAGGGGGGCAAGTCCCTTCATCCTCTCCAAAATTATGCGAAGGACCGCCACGGAGCTGGCGGAATCCGGAGAAAGGTGAATCTTGGCGCCCGAAAGCTCTTCAAGCGGGCGGGAGCTGAAAAGCAGGACCGACTTCACCTCGCCGATGGAGGAGATGGACAAATCGGGGAGAAAACCGTAATCATCGGGGTTTTTCAGGTATTCAAAGCTGCTGGTCGGAGAAATGTCTATTTTGCCGTCGAAAAGGAGGCGGCTCAGCTCGGTCGGCACGCCCTTGACTATCTCGAAGCCGCCCATCCGGCCCGATTCCCCCAGGGCCTTGAAAATCGGCGTGGAGTTGGCGTATTCGATGCGCCCTATCCGAAGGCTTTCCATTAAAAGCTCCAAATCAAAAAGGCCCGGGCTACGCCGCTGGCCCTTTATTTTGCTTTCGTGGTAAATTGGTTGGATTACAATGGCTACCTTACGACTCCAAAAGGCCAAAGGTCAAGGCCGCGAAAGAGGAGAGAGTAATTTGCGCGCTCCCGATTCAATCGGTGAATTCATAAAGATGCTGGAAGAGGCGGGGGAACTTCGGCGCATAAGCGCAGAGGTCTCCCACCACCTTGAAATCGCCGCCGCAAGCGACCTTGAGATGAAATCCCCGGGCGGCGGCAAGGCCCTTCTCTTTGAAAAGGTCACGGGCCATTCGATGCCCGTACTAGTGAACTCCATGGGCAGCCGCAAGCGCCTCGCGATGGCCCTCGGCGGCGACGCCGAATTCCACGCGGCCCGCATCGACGACCTATTGAAAACCGCGCCGCCAAAAGGGCTAGGCGGCTTCCTGAAAATGCTCCCCAAGCTCGCTTCATTGCGCTCTGTTTTGCCAAAACGCAAAAAAAGCGGCTCTGCTCCCTGCCAGGAGGTGATTTACAGGGGCGACGCGGTCGACCTGACCAAAATCCCCGTCCTCTTTTGCTGGCCCGACGATGGCGGCCCCTTCGTCACACTACCTTGCGTCGTCACCAAAGACCCCGAAAGCGGCAGGCAGAACGTAGGGATGTACCGCCTCCAGATATATGACAAAAACACCACCGGCATGCACTGGCACATCCACAAGGACGGCTCTGCGAGCCACGATGAATACAAGCGCCTTGGAAAGCGCATGGAGGTGGCCGTCGCCATAGGGGCCGACCCCGCCATAACCTACGCCGCCACCGCGCCACTGCCGCGAGCCATAGACGAATTCATGTTCGCCGGTTTTCTAAAGCAAAGGCCGGTGGATCTGGTGAAGTGCAAGACCGTGGACCTTTGGGTTCCCGCCGAGGCCGAGATAATTCTAGAAGGCTACGTTGACCCGGGCGAAACGCGCATTGAGGGGCCTTTCGGCGACCATACCGGCTACTACTCCCCCGCCGACCCCTACCCCGTCTTCCACGTAACCGCCGTCACCACGCGAAAAAACCCCGTCTACTTCGCCACTGTCGTTGGAATACCGCCGATGGAGGACGAGTGGCTGGGCTGGGCGACGGAAAAACTCTTTTTGCCCCTCCTTCGCACCAACTGGCCGGAGGTGGAGAAGATGCACCTGCCGGTGGAGGGCGTTTTTCACAATTTTTGCTTCGCGGGGATGAAAAAGCTCTACCCGATGCAGGCCAGAAGACTGATGAGCGGCTTTTGGGGGGCGGGCCAGATGAGTTTCACCAAAACCATCTGCGTGATGGACGAGAACGACCCCTTGGGAGACCCCGTGGCCTGCGCCGAGATGGCCCTGAACCGCCTTCGCATACCCGAAGACGTGGTGATATCGGAAGGGGTGACCGACGCCCTCGACCACTCCTCGCCCTTCCCCCTTTGGGGCGGCAAACTCGGCCTTGACGCGACCACGAAGATGGAGGGCGAACCCGGTTTCGGCGAGCCTCTTGCAAAAACGGCCAAGACCGGCCCTCAGGAGATTCTAAAGTCGCTTCAGGGCGAGTTCCCCTCTCTGAAGAGGGTCGAAATCCCCTTTCCCGAGGCGCGCCTCGGGCTGGCGGTACTTGTTATGCAAAAAGAACGGCCCGGGGAAGGGCTAAAGCTCGCGCGGGCGGCGCTGGCACTTTCGGGTGTGGATATTGCGGTTGCGGTGGAGGGCGTAGAGAAGGAAGCGCTTCGCACAATCGTCTGGCGCATACTCTCCTCGATTGACGCAAAAAGGGATATCCTTATCGAAGGCGGCAAGATGGCCGTCGACGCCACCGCCAAGCGCACCCCCGAGGAAGGGCACTTTCGCGAGTGGCCCAAAGAGGTTTCCCAACCCGAGGAAGTTTTGCGCAAAGCCAGGAGCGTACTTGAAAAAGGTTGATGAAATGGATGACGGCAACAAAAACAAGTTTGAAGTGATACAAGAGGAAGGAATCGTCTGCAACGCGGTGGAGGACCAGGGGAAATCCTGCCGCGAACAGCTCCCCGCGCTGGTGGAGGCGATACTTGACTCCTGCCGCGAGGGCTCGGAGACGATGACCCACGTGGAATCGGAGCTTTTGCCCTCCAAGGAGGAGATAAAAAAGCTCGTCAGGATAATGCTGGAGATTGTCTATCCGGGCTACTACGGCGACAAGCAGGTGGACCGCGCCTCGCTCCCCTATTACATAGGCGAAAAAGCCTCGGAGCTTCTTGAGCGGCTTTCCCTCCAGACCGAGAGGGCCATTCGCCACGAGTGCAGGCGCACCAAGCGCTCCTGCACCCATTGCGTGGAGATGGGGAGGGTGACGGCCCTGGAATTCCTAAAATCCCTGCCGCGCGTGCGCGAGTTGGCCGCCAGCGATGTGCGCGCCGCCTACCGCGGAGACCCCGCCGCCAAGAGTTTCGACGAGATAGTCTTTTGCTATCCGGGCCTTTTCGCCGTGACGGTCTACCGCCTCGCCCACGTCCTCCACGGGCAGGGTGTTCCGCTCCTGCCGCGCATAATGTCGGAGTACGCCCACGCGGAAACCGGAATAGACATCCACCCGGGCGCAAATATAGACGAGGAATTTTTCATCGACCACGGCTCCGGCGTCGTCATCGGCGAAACCACCCATATCGGAAAAAGGGTTACCCTCTACCAGGGCGTGACCCTCGGGGCACTTAGCTTCGCCAAGGACGAGAGCGGCGAGCTGGTTCGTGGGAACAAGCGCCACCCAACGATAGAGGACGAGGTTGTCATCTACTCGGGGGCGACGATTCTGGGCGGCAACACCGTTGTCGGCAAGGGCTGCGTAATAGGCGGCAACGTCTGGCTCACCCGCTCGGTTCCCCCGGGAACCACGGTGACGATGTCGAGCCCCGACCTGGTCCTTCGCCAGAGGAAAGAATAATTGAGGAGGTTTTTTCTGGCCGCCGCCCTCGCGTTTATGGCTTCGACCGCCCTCGCGGGCTGGAACCCACAGGGCTGGGAGAAAACGCGGGCAGCCGAGGGGAAGGACGGCGCAAATCCTCTTCTTGTCGCCGAGAACGGTCTTTTGTCGCTTTATAAAAACGTGCTGGGACCGGTGAACAGCGGCAAATGCCCCTCCTCCCCCACCTGCTCGGCCTACGCGCGAAAAGCGGTTAATATTTACGGCCCCCTCGTCGGGGTTACGCTTACGGCCAACCGCCTTCTGGGGGAGAATGACGAGTGGCGCTTCTCGCCGGTCATCTTCACCGACAAGCCCCGCATCTACTCGCCCCCCGAACGCGACTATGAATTTTTGACCGGTGAACGATGAAAAAGATTCTCCTCCTTCCGCTTATCCTCCTTTTGGCCGCCCGCGCGCCAGCCGCGCCCCCTTCCCCCGAAAGCGCCGAGGGGATTTTGTCTTTCGCCGACGCCCTTTACCAAAACGACGACAGCTACCGCGCCGCCACCGAATATATGCGGGTTCTCCACCACTTTTCCGAAGAGGACAACCTAGCCAAACGCGCCCTTGCGGGGCTCGGCAAATCCTACGCCTCGGCCAAGAGGTGGGAGGACGCCTCGGGGGCCTACGGAGCGCTCTTTGAGCGCGACCCTTCCGACCAAAATCGCCTCAATTACGGCTCGGCGCTCTATCTGGCGGGCCGCCACTCCCCCGCCGTAACGGTTTTGTCGGCCAAAAGCGGCGAAAAGCCGCAGTTCAAGACCCTCGCCACCCTGGCGTGGCTTAAATCCGGCGATTCAGAGGCCTTCAACCCCACCCTCGACGGCAAACTGGTTGCGGAATACGAAAATCTTCCGCGAAAAAGCCCCGCCGTGGCCGGAGCCCTTTCGGCCCTCCTCCCGGGCTCGGGCCATCTTTATGTAGAGAGGCCCGCCGACGCCTTCACGGCCTTCGTCGTCAACGGCCTCTTCATCTGGGGAACGGTGAACGCGGCCCGGCAGGGGCGGACGGAAACTGCGGCGGTTCTGGGAGCCGTCGAGCTTGCGTGGTATTCTGGAACGATTGCGGGGGCGATGATTGGCGCGGGCAAATACAACGAGCGGGAGAGGGAAGTTTTTTTCCGCCGGGCCGAAGAGGGAATTATGCCCTCCCTTACGCTGGCGCCCTTGCCCGACGGAGCCCTTATAATCGCCGCGAAGCGCTTTTAGCCGATTGACCTTGGCCGAATGGGCGGCTAGAATCACCCTCCTACAACGAACCCACGGAGCTTGAAAATGGCAAGAGGCGTCAACAAGGTAATACTAATCGGCAACCTCGGCAAAGACCCCGAAGTGCGCTACACCCAAGGGGGAACCGCCGTCTGCAACTTCTCGCTGGCAACCACCGAGCGCCAGAAGAAGGGCGACGAGTGGGTGGACCATACCGAGTGGCACAACATAGTCCTCTTCGGCAAATCGGCTGAAAACGCCAACCAGTACCTTAAAAAAGGTTCCACCTGCTACATAGAGGGAAGAATACAGACCCGCAAATGGCAGGACAAGGAGGGCAAGGACCGCTACACCACCGAAATATTGGCCCAGAACATCCAGTTTCTCGGCGGCGGCGCGGGCAGGCAGGGCGGCGGGGGAGGCTCCTCTTACGGCGGCGATTCCGGCCCGTCCTCCGGCGGCGACGATTTTCCGGGCGGAGGCTTCGACCCCAACGACGACATCCCCTTCTAGCCTTTACAGCCCAGAACTAAAAAGGCGACCCCTTGCGGGCCGCCTTTTTTCATTTGAGCGTTTTGGCCAGCTCCGCAAGGAGCCTTGCGGAAAACTCGCTTCCCCGCCGAAGGTCCTCAAGCCAGAAATGCTCGTCGGGCCCGTGGATGCGGTCGGAGACGCGCCCGAGGGCGACCAGAAGAACGGGGGCCTTCAGCGATTCGGCCAAGGTGTGGACAACGGGAATTGTCGCGCCTTCGCGGATCTTGACTGGCTCCTGCCCGTAGGCGGCCCGCATCGCCTCAAGGGCGGCGTCCACCGCCGCGCCCTCGGCGGGCAAAAGCACCGGCTCGGCCTTCGCCAGCATCTTGCCTGCCAGCTTAACGCCGACCGGTTTGACCTTTTCAAGGTGCGCGGTGAGAAGGTCGGCAATCCTGTCGGGGTCTTGGCCCGGGACCAGGCGGCAGGAGAGCTTGA
>SRXB01000419.1 GCA_009724975.1 bacterium
GCCGATTCTCTTCGGCGGAAAATTCAAGCTGGGCGAGTTCCTGACCTCCATCGAGTGGTATCCCACCTCGGCGGTAAAGGTCCGCTACGGCACCTTCGCCCTGATCGTCGGGACCTTCAGCGTAACCGTCCTGGCAATGATAATAGCGGTGCCCGTAGGTCTTGGCATAGCGGTCTACATCTCGGAATTCTGCAAACCCAGAGTCCGCGAAACCCTGAAAATCGTGATCGAGCTCCTTGCGGCCATCCCGAGCGTGGTCTGGGGCTTCATCGGCCTCACCGTAATGAGCAAGCTCCTTGTGAAATACGCGGGAGCGCCCATAGGCGTAAACATGCTCAACGGCGCGATAATCCTCGCCCTGATGAGCATTCCCATAATAGTCTCTATCGGCGAGGACGCGCTGAAAGCCGTCCCCGATTCCTTCCGCGAGGCGGGGCTTGCCATGGGCGCCACCAAATGGCAGCTTTTGTACCGCGTCCTTATACCGGCGGCCAAAAACGGCCTTCTCGCGGCGGTATTGCTGGGGGTAGGCAGGGCGATAGGCGAGACGATGGCGGTGCTGATGGCGACCGGACACGCGGTGGCGATACCCACGGGGCCTCTCGACCCCGTCAGGACGCTAACCGCAAACATAGCGGCGGAGCTGGGCGAAGCGCCGGTCGGCTCCGACCACTACCGCATCCTCTTCGTCACCGGAGTATTGCTCTTTTTAATCACCTTCGCGGTCAACCTCACCGCCGACGTCGTCATTCGCGGCGTGAAAAAGAGGTGAGCGATGGATAACCAGACTCCCTTCATCGATCCCTCCACCCGCTTCACCAAAACGAGGCAGGTATTGAAAAAAGAGCGCAACGAGGCGCTGGCAAAGGGCCTCTTCTCGCTCATGGCGGCTATGGCGATACTGCCGCTTGCGGCGATACTCCTTTACCTTTTCATAGAAGCGATGCCCTCCCTCAATCTCGAATTTCTCCTCGACGTCCCGCGAAAGGGAATGACCGAAGGGGGAATATGGGCCGCCTTCATCGGCACCATCTACCTCGTGGTCATATCCCTGGCGATTTCGGCCCCCGTTGGGATAATGGCCGCCGTCTACCTAAACGAATACGCCGAAGACAACCTGATAAACCGCGTGATAAACCTCGCCGTAATCAACCTCGCGGGGGTGCCTTCAATCGTCCACGCCCTCTTCGGCCTCGGAGCCTTCGTCTACGCCGCCAAATTCGGCTACTCCATAATCTCGGCCTCGCTCACCCTCGCCATAATGACCCTCCCCGTCATCATCGCCAGCACCCGCGAAGCGCTCTCCTCGGTCCCGCGCTCGTTCCGCGAGGCTTGCTGGAACGTGGGGGCCACAAAATGGCAGACGATACGCTCGATAGTCTTGCCCAACTCCATAAGCGGAATCCTCACCGGCGTAATCCTGCAGGTTAGCCGCGCGGCGGGCGAAACCGCCCCCGTGATGTTCACCGGCGCGGTCTTCTACAAGGCGGTGGAGCGCGGCGACATCTTCGCCTACCGGCTCGACGAGCAGTGCATGGCCCTTTCCATGCACCTTTACACCGTAACCACCCAGGTACCCGGCGTAAAAGAATCCATACCGGCCGCCACGGCAGTGGTTCTTCTCCTTTGCGTCCTCATGGTCAACGCCTCGGC
>SRXB01000420.1 GCA_009724975.1 bacterium
GGGTTCAACGACTCGGACTCAGAGATTCGGCAGATAGCCGCTTTCATTAAGTCGCTGGATAGGGGTATTCCCTGGCACATTTCGGGCTTTTTCCCCACCTACAGGATGGGAGACGTGCCCCCCACAACCGCTGAAAGCCTCGAACGTGCGCGCCTTATTGGGCTTGGAGAAGGGCTTGACTTTGTCTACAATGGGAACAGGCCAATTGCGGGCGCGGAAGATACTATTTGCCCGGGCTGCGCCAAAACCCTGATAAAAAGGCGAGGATTCCGGGTGGAATATTCGCTTGTGGATAAAGACGGATTGTGCCCGTTCTGCGCCAGTGGAATTTCTGGTTTATTCTGGAGGAACTGACATGGGTTACCGCAATATTCTGGTTCCCCTTGATGGGTCCAAACTCTCCAGGCAGGCAATAGACGAAGCGGTAAAAATCTCCAGAAGCAGCGGCGGCAAGGTTACCCTCATGGGCGTCGTGGAGTTGCCGGTGGCCGGTTTCGAGGGCTATCAGGAGTTCGCGGTGAACGTGGAGCTGGCCGAAGAGTTCTCCAGAAGGATGGAGGAGGTCCTGGCCGGGGAATTGAAAAATCTAAAGGAAAACGGCATCGACGCCGATAGCTTGGTTCGTTCAGGAGTCGCCGCGGATGAAATCGTTTTGGCGGCCGCCGAGCTTAAATCCGAGCTGATCGTAATGACTACTCACGGACGCAGGGGATTTATTCGGTTCATGCTGGGGAGCGTGGCCGAAAGGGTCGTAAGGTACGCCCCCTGTTCCGTATTAATAGTCCGCCCGCTCCAATAAAGGCGTGGTGATTTGGGAAAAGCAAAGAAGGAGAAACTCTCTTGGTTATTACGAGAGCAACGGAATATTCCATTAGGGCGATGCTGCACCTGGCGTCCAGATATCCCGCGCCGGTCATAACGAAAACGGAGATTTGCAGGGACGAGGAGATTACCCCCGCGTTTCTCGCCAAAATAATACAGCCTTTGATAAAAAAGGGGCTGGTGGTCTCTAAAAGAGGGGTTGCGGGTGGCTTCGCCCTTGCGAAGCCACCTTCACAGATAACCCTCCTCGACGTGATGCACGCCGTGGAGGAGCCTCTTTCGCTAAACGTCTGCCTCAGTAGCGACCAGGGGTGCGACAGGTCCCCCGAGTGTCCCGTGCACGACATCTGGACCGACGTGCGCAACTACATAGAAAACAAGTTCGGCAATAAAACTCTTGCGGAACTTGTCGAGGAAAAGTGCCGCAAGGTCGTGGCGTAGGGGCAGGTGCTTTTAAGGTTTACGTACGAGGCCCGTTTAGGCGGGCTTTGTTTTTTTATGACCGGGGATAGCGTTTCGGTATGAAAATAGTAACAGCCAAGACAGCCGGTTTTTGCATGGGCGTGAAGCGCGCCGTCGACATGGCCAGGAAGGCGGCGGACGGTAGCGGCAAAACAATCTATACCTACGGCCCGCTCATACACAATCCGCAGGAGCTTTCCCGCCTCGCGAGCGATGGCATAGTACCCCTTGAGGAATCCTCCGGCATTCCTCGCGCCACCGTGGTCGTGCGCGCCCACGGCGTCACTCCCACGGTGCTTGAAAAGCTGAAGGAAGAAGCGGGGGAGCTTATCGACGCCACCTGCCCGAAGGTCGAGAAGATTCACG
>SRXB01000105.1 GCA_009724975.1 bacterium
GGCTCTTTGGCGATAACCGGCCTGACGGAACCGAGCCTTTGGCCGACGCGAACCTTGGCGCAAAGGGCGTCTACCCTTGCAACGAGGACGATCTGCGACAACATCGCGGGGGCGCTCGCCCCGATTCTTGCGGTGAGGGCGGCGAGTATGCGCCGTATCTCGGCGAACTCCTCCTCCTTGGCCTCGTTGACCTTGTTGTTCGTCTCCACCACCTCCATCGGCTCGACGAAGAGGGTCTGGCCGGTGTTGGAGCGGTCGTGGACTATGCCGCCCATGTAGCCGCGAAAATCAGTTCTTAGCGGAACGACGTAGCGGTTCGAGCGCTGGGTTATGAAATCGTCCTGAACCACATGTTCGTATTCGGTGTCGCGAAGGATTCGCTGGAGTATCCTGAGGACCTTGGCGCGAAGCTCTTTGAGCTCTCCCCTTATGCGGTAAAGCTCGGGGCTGGCCGAATCCAGAATCTCTCCGCGGGGGCCGAAGGTGCGGGCGAATTGCGATTGCAAGTCGTAAAGAGGGGTAAGCCCCTCCCCCCACGCGCCTATCGGCGAACCCTCGCTTTTGGCGTCCTCCACGTATTCAACCGCCCTGGTGCAGACGCCGATGGCCTCTTTGAGCTCGACCATCGCCTCAACTTCCAGACACGCCCCCGGCACTTCGGCCCTGGAGAGGTGGCCCTCCACGAGGCCTAGGCCGTCGACCGGCGGCCAGCCGAGTGTATCGACCAGCTTGATGAGCGAATCCGTTTCGTCAAGCCTCTCCCGCGCCGCTTCGGGCGAAGGCGCTGGCGCGAGGGCGAGCAAAAGCGCCCCGCCCTGCGGGGTTTTGGCCTCCGAGGCCAGAAGGTCCAGAAACCTGGTGAAATCAAGTACGCGCGCGGCGTGGCGATCCATCAAGGTTTTAGGCTTAGGCGGGAAGGAGGGCTCTTACTATATTATTGATTACCTTGCCGTCGGCCTTTCCCTTAAGCCTCGGCATGAGGATCCCCATCACTTTGCCCATGTCTTTTTGGGTGGTCGCGCCGCAAGCGGCAATGGCGGCCTTAACCTCGGCGGCTACCTCCTCCTCGCTCATCTGGGCGGGAAGGTAACTTTCGATGAGGCGAAGTTCCCCCTCCTCCTTGGCCGCAAGGTCCTCCCTGCCGCCGGAGCGGAACATCTCTATGGATTCCCTGCGCTGCTTGGCGAGGGTCATCAGCACGCCGATGGCGTCCTCGTCGGTAAGGTCGGCGCGTTTGTCCTTCGCCTTCTTTTGCAGGGCGTCCTTTATCATGCGGACGGCGCCAAGGCGGTCCTTGTCCTGCGCCTTCATCGACGTTATGTATTCGCCATCGATTTTCTTTACTATTTCAGACATGAAAGCCTCCATCTGCCGCGAACTCAGCGCGGCGAAACAACGCCCTTTATTCCCTTTTTGGAGAGGGAATCCCGAAAGCCCTGCGCCTCCTCCCTAGAGGCGAAGGAGCCTGAAAGAACCTTGTAGCCCGCCGATGTTTTCACAATCTCGGCCCTTACCCCGTGTTCGGCGAGGGATTTCGCCATGCGCTCGGCCAGCGACCTGTCCTTGAAGGAGTTTAACTGGACGGTAAACTTGCCGCCCGAGGGAGAGGCGGCCGGTTTTTGCTCCGTTTTCGCAACCTTCGGGGCCAGGGCCTTCTCTCCTACCGTAGCTTTATCGCCTCCTTCAACCTCTTCCTTTTCCTTTGCTTCGGCCTCCTCCAACGCCTTGGCGGCTTCGGACTTTGCGGCGGCTATGGCGGCCTCGGCGGCGGCCTCGGCGGCTTTTTTCTCTTCCCACTTGGCGACGAACTCAGGCGGGGGCTCGATTTTAGTCCCCTTCTTGGCGGATTCCTCGTAAAAGGTCATGTCGACCGACTTGGGCGGCTCGCGGCCCGCTTCGGCGGGCTGTCCGGCGATTGCCACCTTGGGCTGGCCCGCCCAGATCATCCTCCCGACCATCAGCCCCATGAGGAAGATGAGGGACGCGCAAACCCCAAGCGCCACCACGGCGGTGACGAGGGTGCCGTGGTCGAGGCGAAGCTCGACGCCATCCTCTATTTTCCGAAAAAGGCGCATGCGGCTAAGAATTCCCCCTTACATCGACTCCGGCGCGCTGACCCCCATGAGGGCCAGGCCGTTTCCTATGACAGTTCGTATCGCCCCGATGAGGCAAAGTCGGGCGTCGCGCACCTTGGCGTCGTCCACTATGAAGCGGCGCTTGTTGTAATACTGGTGGAACCTGGCCGCGAGGTCCTGGAGATAGTAGGCGACCTTGTGGGGCTCAAGCATCAGGGCCGCTCCCTCAACCGCCTCGGTGAAGTAGTTCAAAAGCTTGATGAGCTCTATCTCGTCCTCAAGGGTGAGGGCGCCAAGATCGGTCTTCGCCGCCGAGGGTATCTCCAGCCCTGCGTTTTTCGCCTCTTTATAGACGCTGCAAACCCTTGCGTGGGCGTATTGCACGTAAAAAACCGGGTTGTCGGAGGTCTTTTGCTTCGCTACGTCCAGGTCGAAGTCCAGTTGGGAGTCGCAGGAGCGCGTCAGGAAGATAAAGCGCGCCGCGTCGACCCCTACCTCCTTGTAAACCTCCTCAAGGGTGACGAATTCGCCGGAACGGGTGGACATGGAGACCGGCTGGCCGTTGCGCAGGAGGTTGACGAGCTGGATCATCAGCACGTGGAGTTTTTCGGGGTCGATTTTGCGCGACGAGAGGGCGGCTCGGATTCTGGGGATGTAGCCGTGGTGGTCCGCCCCCCAGATATCTACGACCTCGTCGAAGCCGCGCGCGAATTTCTCGAAATGGTAGGCGATGTCGGAGGCGAAATAGGTTTCGCGCCCGTCGGCCCTCACCATCACGCGGTCCTTCTCGTCGCCGTAGGCGGTGGTATTGAGCCAGAGTGCGCCGTCCTTGCGGTAGGCGGCCCCGCTCTTTTCAAGCTCCTCCAACACCTTCGCCACCGCGCCCGACTCGTAAAGGGAGCGCTCGGAATACCACCTGTCGAAGGTCACGCCGAAGCGCTCAAGGTCCTCGCGTATCTCCTGCAGGATGCGCGCGCCGGCGTAGCGGCCAAGGGTGTCTATCGCCTCGGCCTCGCTCATCGCCAGGTACTTTTCGCCCTCCTGGTCGAGCTTGTCTTTGGCGATATCCCTTATGTAGCTACCCTGATAGTAATTTTCGGGAAAGACAACCTCTCGGCCGCAAAGCTCAAGGTAGCGGTAATAGACGGAGCCGCCCAGCGTCGCGATCTGGTTGCCCGCGTCGTTGATGTAATATTCCTTCTGAACTTCATACCCGGCTGCTTTCAGGATGCGGGCGAGAACGTCGCCGACCGCCGCGCCCCTGCCGTGGCCCACGTGAAGGGGGCCGGTGGGGTTGGCGGAGACGAACTCCACCTGTATTTTCTTGCCTTTTCCGGCCTCGGAGAGGCCGAACTTGCCGCCCGCCCTCTCGACCTCGCGCACGACCTCGTGCCAGCGTTCCTTTTTGAAGCGAAAGTTGATGAAGCCCGGGCCCGCTATCTCGAAGGACTCCAGCGCCTTTTCCTCATCGGCGAGATTTTCCAGGAGAATCTCGGCGACCTTGCGCGGGGGAAGTTTGGCGCGTCCCGCGAGGATCATCGCGATGTTGACGGCGTAATCGCCGTGCTGGGGGTTCTTGGGCAGCTCTATCTTCCAGTTGGGCAGCTCGCCCTCGGGAAGAAGCCCCTTATTAACGGCGCTTTCGTATGCGCCGACGATCAGGTCGGTTAGCGTCTTTTTCATCTTTGGGTCAGGCCTTCAAAATAAAAGCTCAATCCGCGAAGGGATCGACGATTTTCTTGTGGGAATCCTTGACAGGCGCCGCCTCTTCGGTCGCCGGAAGCTTTTCGTCCCGCGTGAAGTCCGGGCAGTGCGCCTCGGTCCTGTCAGTCATGAATTTTTTCTGGCACGTCTCGCGCCAGGCGCACACCACGCACTCTTTTCTGGGGTCAACGCTCATAAACGCACCTCACTTGGACAGCGCGGCGTACTGGTCGGGCCGCCGGTCGTCGTAAAAGGGCCACATGCGCCTGCAAAGGCCGGTCATGGAGAGCTCGCAGTCCACAAGCATTATACCCTCGTTCATCCCCAGAGGCTCTATGGCGAGCTCCCCGTCGGGACGCACGCAATAGGAGTTGCCGTAAAAATCCAGCCCGCCCTCGTGGCCCGAACGGTTAACCCGCACGACGAAAAAATTGTTGGCGACGGCGTGGGAAACCCCCATTGCAAGCCACCTCTCGGCGGAGGCGAACGCCGCGGCCCCGGGTAGAAGGACCACCTGCGCACCGCCAAGGCCTAGGGCGCGAAACCCTTCGGGAAAGAAGTTGTCCCAGCCGAGCTGGATCCCGATTTTCACTCCGTCGACCTCGAAAACCCCGAAACCCTTGTCGCCGCCCTGGAAATAGAACTTCTCCTCCCAATGGTCGAGCCTGGGGACGTGGACCTTGCGGTAAAGCCCCGCCAAATCGCCCTTTGAGTTGAAAATTGCGGCGCTGTTGAAAAGCTTGCCCTCTTCGCCCTTCTCGAAAAAGGGGCAGACCACCGCGATGGAGTTGGCCCTGGCTAGGCGGGCCATCTCGCCCGTAACCAACCCGCCGAGTTCCTCCGCGAGCTCTTTTTTGCTCTCGTCCTCGGAGTCGGGGAACCAGGGATAGGCGAAAAGCTCGGGAAAGCAGGCTATCTTCGCCCCTTTCAGTGCGCTGGCCTCAAGGTATTGCGAGGCTTTTTTCAAATTGCGCGAAACGTCTTCGCAAGAGCTTACCTGTATGGCGGCAATCTTCAAGTCGGCACCCCTTTTCGGCGTCCCTGAGGGATTGGTCTTTGCGGTAAAAAAGGAATTGTGTAAAGTAACCTTCGCGCCTGTGGAAAGTCAAGTTTGGCGTGGGGGTTTTATGGCGCGGAATCGGGACCGGGCCAAATTTTCGGTCAAGGAGATTTTCGTGAACGTTTCCAGAATGACCATGAGGGAATTCGCAGAGGCGGCGGCAGCTTTTAAAATCGCCCTTTTGCCGGTGGGCTCCACAGAGGAGCACGGCCTTCACCTGCCGCTGGACACCGACACCATGCAGATTGTGCGCACCGCCGAGCTGGCCGCCGAAAAGGTCCCCTTCCTGATATGCCCGCCCCTGCACTACGGCTACTGCCGCTCCACCTCCGACCATCCCGGCACCATCTCCATATCTCCCAAAACTCTGCGCCGCCTCATATTCGACATAGGCGAAAGCCTCCATAAAAACGGCATTCGCGGCCTCATCATAGCAAGCGGCCACGCGGGCGGCATACACATGAGCGCCCTTGAGGAGAGCGGCGAGGCGCTGGCGCAAAAATTTCCCGACCTTGAGCTGGCGGTTTTTTGCGAATACCACTGGGCCAAGGAGGTGCTGGCCTCGGGGGTGATCCAGACCACCGACGACGGCCACGCGGGGGAGATAGAGACCAGCAGGATACTGGCCCTTGACCCGACATTGGTGAAAGGGATGTCGCCGGAGGAGTACCCGCGCTTTGAAAAGCCCTTCATCTCCCGCAAAAAACTCTCCGACTGGCCGGGGGGCGTCTGGGGGAACCCCTCCCTCGCGACCGCCGAAAAAGGAGAGGCTATCTACAGGATAACCTCGCAAAAACTGGTCGCGCTGGTTCGCAGGATGAAAGAGCGGCTGGCGGAACGGTAATAATTTGCAAAAAAAGGGGGGGTGGAATGGCCTTCGCGATTGTAAAGACCTACAAGACGACGATGGAAGCCGAATGCGACAGGGCCGCCCTAGAAGGCAGCGGCATACCGGCGACGATTCTGGACGGAGAACTTGCCCGCATCAGATTCACCGCCGTGTTCTACACCGGCGGGATAAAGCTTGCGGTTCCGGAAGAGCTTTGGGGGGAGGCTCTCAAGATTCTTGATCTTAGCGAAAATCAGACGAAAGCCTGGTCCGGCTTTTGCCCCAAATGCCAGAGCCCCGACACCGTCGCAACTGTCCCGGGTCTTTTTTTCTGCATTATCGGGCTTCTCCTGCTTGGGATACCCTTTGCTTTCATGCGCAAAAGGTACGATTGCCGCGAATGCGGCCACAGGTGGGGCTAGGCGGCTACCGCGGCACCAAATCCTCCCGCACCGGCGAGAAAACCTCTATCGCCACGCTGTCTTCAATGATGCTCGCCTCATGCTCGACCCCGCCCGCTATGCACCAGCCGTCGCCGGCGGACACCTCATGGGCCGCTTCCCCCACCACAAGCCTCATGCGGCCCGAGACAAGATACCCCGACTGCTCGTGCGGATGGCTGTGTCGCGGCAGAATCGCGCCAGCTTTCAAGACAAACTCCGAAAGCAGGGTCTTCTCGCCCCAGACGAGGGTTTTCTGGAAAATTCCCGCCGCCAGTTCTCTTCTTTTGCCCTCGCTGTTTTTGTAAATCATTGCCGACGCTCCTTTAGCCCGCCGGGCCATTGGCAGTTAACTTATCGCCCGAGTGGGAGTATTATGTGAAAATATTTTGCCCTACGTAACGCTTGGAGGAGTAAAAATGCGATCCGCTTCAGTGGAGATAATAGAATTCAACCCCTTCGACTTCCTCTTTTCCAAATTCCTCACCGCCGCCCTGATAGTCTTGGCTTTCGCCCTGCTTTTCAAGGCGTTTTTCATCGTCCACCAGCAGCACCCCAAGGTGGTCGAGCGGTTTGGCCGCTTTTTGAAAATCGCCCACCCCGGCCTAAACTTCAAAATCCCTTTCATCGACAGGGTGGTGGCCACCATAAGCCTTTTGACCTACAACGTGACGATTCCCGTTGTCACCCAGACAAAGGACAACGTCTTCGTCACAATCAAAATCGCAATCCAGTACCGCATAAAGGCGGGCAAGGAGCGCGAGGCCTTCTACACCCTTCAGGACGCGGTCACCTCCATCAAGCAGTACGTTGTTGGCGTTGTCTTGCAGTGCGTGCGCGACATCGAGCTTGACCTCGTCTTCTCCAACAAGGAAAAAATCGCCCAGCAGGTAAGAACCGAGCTGGAAAACTCGATGGCCGCCTTTGGCTACGAGATAGTTGAGACCCTCGTGAACGAGGTCGAGCCTGACCAGAAGGTGGTGGAGTCAATGAACGCCATAAACGCGGCCCAAAGGCTCCAGCAGGCGGCCAAGGCCGAGGGCGAGGCGGCTAAGATCAAGCAGGTGGC
>SRXB01000421.1 GCA_009724975.1 bacterium
GCGGTCGACCGCCCCGAAGCCGAATCCATCGCTCCCCCCTGGATGGCCGACAAAAGCTGGGTGATGGCGGAATTCAGGCGGGAGGGGGCCGGAACCAAATTCGGCGTCGACGAGGAGCTTCACCTCGCGCGCGTGCCGGTGGAAAGCATCAATTTCGATGCGCTTCGCATCCGTGGCATCATCAAGTTGCACATGGGGTTCTGGAAGGTGAGAATTGGCGGCGACGGCGGCTCCGTCGCCTTCAGGGTCTATCTTCCGGCGTAAAAAAGGCCAGGCGTCGCAACACGCCCGGCCTCTTGAGCCATTCTCTTTTGAAAGGGCTAGATATCCATCGACCACCTGTACCCCAGAAGGAGCGATGCGGAAAACCCCTCGCCGTTGACGAGGTCGCCATCGACATCCACGGGCACGTAGGAATACCTGGCATCCACCCCCAGGTTCAGCTTCTCGAAAAGCGTCAGCAAAACTCCGCCGCCAGCCCATGGTCCCGCCGCAATGCCGCTTGAATCTTCCATAATCTTCAGGTCGCCACCGTAACCGGCGAAGACCACGCCGCAATCAAGGTAAGGCTGAATCTCCGGATATCTCTCAATCACAAAGGATTTTTTCACCCCCAGCCCAAGTCCCCAGTGGTCCCCGCTCATCGAGGAACTTCCCACTCTGTCCTTCCCCTCGCTCTGGTAAAAAGAGAGGTAGAACTGGACGGGAAAGTAATTCGGCTCGTAGGTCGCCTCAAGGCCGACCCGCGAGCGGGCGTCGGATGTGGCGAGCCCGCCTATGGCTTCTTCCTCAAGGCCTCCAGTGAGGTTCAGGTCGATGTAAAAGGGCCTAAGGTCGTAGCTTTTTGCGTGGGCCGGAGCAAACCAGAGCAACGCCGCCAGACAAAGCGCCATCAGCCTGGCGCACGCTTTCAATTTTCGAAGCATCTCTTCTCTCTATGGGAAACCCTTGGGCAAAGCTATTTCTTGGCGCGCTTGATCAGCGGGGTTATGTCCTTTATCGGATTGTGGAGGAGGTTTATCTCGCACTTGGGCGGCAATTGGGAAACCGAGGAGATGTCCTCTATCTTGTTGAGGTTGAGGTTCACGGTCTTGAGGTTTTTCAGCCCCGCTATGGGGGCCATGTTCTTGATGTTGTTGTTGGCCAGCCCAAGGCTCTCAAGGGAAGAGAACGCCTCTATGCCCGAGATGGAGGCTATCTCCTGACCTGAGCATTCCAGCGATTTGAGTCCGGCGACCGCCCCTGCGGTGAGCTTCTCCCTGGCGTCCGTCCCAACGGCTTTCTTCACGCATTTCTCGAAATTCTTGTCGGCGAGCTTCACCTCGACAGCATGGGCGTCTTTTGCGGCCTGCTCCCTGGCCCTGGCTTCCGCCGCCCTCTCGCTCTCCTCCTGCGCTTTTTTCCTGGCCGACTCTTCCTCGGCGCGCCTTGCGGCGGCCTCTTCCTCAGCCTTTTTGGCCTCGGCCTCCGCCTGGGCCTGTCTCTGTGCCTCAAGGGCGGCCGCGGCGGCGGCCTGCCGCTCGCTCTCGGCCTTTTGCGCGGCTGCCGAAGCCTCGGCTTTCCTCTGGGCTTCAAGGCGGGTGGATTCCTCGGCGCGGGCCTTCGCCGCCGCTTCCTCCTTGGCTTTTGAATCGGGCTGCGTGGCC
>SRXB01000106.1 GCA_009724975.1 bacterium
ATCTTCTGTTCGGTGAACGGTTACGGCAGCGCTGGGCCTTTGTCGGGAGCCGCCGGTCACGACCTTAACTACCTCGCCATTTCGGGAATCTTGTCCCAACTGCGGGAGGCGGGGGGAGCCCCCATCGTTCCGGGCGTGCAGTTCGCCGACGTCGGCGGAGGCTCGATGAGCGTGGTAATAGGCATATTTCTGGCGCTGGTTGAGAGGGGGCTTACGGGAAAGGGACAAAAAATCGAAATCTCGATGACCGATGCCCTTGCGCCGTGGCTCGTCTATCCTTGGTCGCTTCGTGTGGGAGTGGGCCACGGAGGGGTGGCGGGGTCAATCTCCGGCCGCTTTCCCAGAGCGCAATGGGCCGTCGGTTTCTCCGCGGCCCTGCTTGTTTTCATGAAACGGGTTAAAGCTAGCTTGCTGGCGGGGGGCTGGGAGGCTCGTCAAAGTTTATCCTGGATTCAACGATGTAGAGTGGACGGCCCTTGCTGTGTTCAAAGGTCTTGCCAAGGTAGATTCCCAACACCCCTATGGTGAATAGAATTACCCCGCCAATGAAAAGAATCGCCACCATCAAGGCGCTCCATCCGGGCAGGTTCAGCCCCATGAACTTGGCGGCAATTACCCAACCCATGTACAAAAAAGAGCCGATGGAGCACAAAAAGCCGAAAAACAGGGCGAAATGGAGGGGGACCGTGGAAAAGGAGATGACGCCGTCAACGAAGGCCCGCGCCGGAGCGCCGCCGAAGAGCGAGAATTTGGTTTTGCCGTGGAAACGGGCCTCCCGCACGTAGTAGACCGTCTCCTGCCGAAATCCCACCCAGTAAACGATTCCCTTCATGAAGTTGGCGTGTTCGTCCAGTTTGACAATCTCGTCGATAACTCGCCGCGAGAGCAATTTGAAGTCGCCGGTGTCGTGCAGAATCTTGATGTCGGCCATCCAGTCGATGATCTCGTAGGCGCGTCGGGTAATCCACATTTTTATGGGGTTCTCACCCAGGCGTTTTGTGCGCGTGGTGTTGACGACATCAGCTCCGGCGCGCCAGGTGGCAACCATCTCGGCTATCAGCTCCGGCGGGTCCTGCAGATCCGAATCCATGTAGACCAGGGCATCGCCAGTGGCGTGCTTGAAACCGGCCATTATGCACGGATAGCCGCCAAAACGGCGGGACATGTTCACAATCTTCACCCGCCGGTCCTGACGGGCCTCCTCCATCAGCATCATAAGGGAGTTGTCGGTAGAGGCGTCGTTGACGAAGATCAGCTCGTGCTCCAGCTCCGGAATCTGGTTAAGCGTTGAGCGAAGACGGCGCAACAACTCGGGAATATTCCCCTCCTCGTTGCGAAACGAAAGTATTATGGAGAGCCTTTGGGCCATGATTTAACGTCCTTGCAAGAAAGGCCGCCTATTAGAGCATCGCCTGTGGCGGAGGGCGGCGCACCATCTCCTTGGAGAGCACCTTCTCCTTCAAAAAGGCGAGAATCTTCTCCCCGAAGACCTCGCGCACCATCTCCTGGTAAGATGCGCTTTGGTAATACTCGTTGAAGGCCTTGTCCCTAAACTGGATGATATCCCAGCTGGTCAGGTGCTTGTTGCGCAAGGGCATGGCGTCAGGGGCGAAAAAGCCGTATTGCCCCCACTTTTCAGGCAAGGGATAGCCCTTCTCCTGGGCGATGCGGTAAAGGTTCGTACCCGGATAGGGCATGGTGAGAAAGAAGTTGGCGTATTCCACGTTGAGCAGTTTGGCCAGCTCCAGGGTGTCCTGCATGGTTTCCGGGGTGTCCTCCTGGTGGCCGAAGATGTAGTTGCCGCCCACCCGAATGCCCGCTCCGCGCACGATGTCGTTTGCCCGCTTGATCTTGTCGGTGTTTTGCTTTTTGTTGATAGATTGCAAAATCTGGTCATTGCCCGACTCGAAGCCCATAAAGACCCAGTTGAAGCCGGCGGCCTTCATCTTGCGCATCAGGCCGGGTTCAACCGTATCGGTGCGTCCGAAACACCACATATTGAGGCGGTCGCCAAGACCGGCGGCGATGATGCAGTCGCAAAGCGCCTCTACCCGTTTGGCGTTTATGGTGAAGGTGTCGTCCACAACCTCCACGTGACGTATCTGATATTGCTCAACCAGCATTTTCAGCTCCGCCACCACGTGCTCCACCGAGCGGAAACGCACCTGGCGGTTGCCGTAAACGACGTTGACCGAACAAAAATCACAGGCGAAGGCGCAGCCGAGCGATGTGTAGATCATGGCGAAGCGGCTGGTGTCCAGATCGTAGTCCCAGGCCTGCCAGTGGTGGGCGCGGTATTTTTCCATCGGCAGCATATCCCAGGCCACCATGGGCAACTCATCGAGCTTGTGGCTGCCAAGAAACGACCCGTTGTTTACGCAGTTGCCCTTGGCGTCTTTGTACCAGATGCCGGTGATATTGAACTCCCGGCTCCCCTTCTTGACTGCGCGCACAAGCTCCACGATGGGCTGATACCCCTCGCCCTGCAGTACGAAATCCACCGGCTCCGTTTTCAGTGTGTGCTCAGGTATCGCCGAGGCGTGGTGCCCGCCCAAAAGGGTGAAAACTCCGGGCATCTCTTTTTTCACCAGCTCCATGGTGCGACCGGCGGCGGTCATTTTTGTGGTGAAGGCGGTCAGCCCCACAATTATGGGGTCATACTCTTTCTTGACATATTCGACGGTTTGTTCGGGAGTCCAAAAGTAGGCCTCCGCATCGACTATATCCACGGTGATGCCGTGCTGGCGCACGAACGCGGCCACCATGCCTATCCCCAGGGGCGGGCCGACGGTGGCCAGTTCATTCAGCTTGGCGTACTGCTCCATGCGGTTGCCCGGATTGATCAGTAGCAGGTCGACTCGCTTGGCCATTGTGATTTTCTCCGTTCACTTCTTCGATAGGCGGGCAAAAAGGCCCGCAAAACATGGCTCACGGGGAGTAGCTGTCTTCCCGCGCGGACCAGTCCCGCAAGAATAAATCAACTGACATCATGCCGCAACAGCGGGCACTTTGTTCCAGATACTTTTCGACACACCATTTATACTCGGATACCTTAGTTTTTGAAAGAGTTCGAGTGGCGGCCCAAAAACCCACCCCCAAAAGTTCAATGAACTGGCGACTACTTGGGCGCCTTCGAACAAAATAATGGGGAATGGGATCCATCAAGGCTCACGCACCTAATATATCGGTTCTCGACGACTTCATTTAAGCGCCACAAAAGCAAAAAGCCATCCCAAAGAGGATGGCTTTGCAAAAATGCTGGTGCCGGAGGTCGGATTCGAACCGACACGATGTCGCCACCACCGGATTTTGAGACTGAGAACCTCTGAGCTGAAAACTCCCTTTAAATCCTGCAAGTTGCTAAAATTGCAGGCTTTTTACTTGTAATATTTTTGATTGATTTAAAATATTTTATCCAGATTTTCATCATAATTCACACACGAATTCACACACATCCATCACCTTCCAAAAATCGATAAGATATTTTAAAATGCCTGATGATGAAATAGTCTTAGCGAGTGCCGCGATTGGCCCGAGCAAAAGCCCGGATGCAAACCAGACAAAACTCAAAGATGGCGGAATTTGCATACGTGTCCTGGCCACTGCTGGCAGGCGAAAAATATATATCCAGATCGATACGGCTGGGAAGGCAGCGTTTGGCTTCCGTCTTGGGGATGGCCTATCCGTAAGCCACTGCCCCCAAAGAGAACCCGTGAAAACAAGTTGTGCAATAAAATTATGTGCTGGCATTTTTGAATTTGCCTGAAATTAAGGGTTGGCCGAAAATAGGTTCCAGGCTAGTAATTCCATAATTGTTTTTCTGAGCATTTAGTATTTTGGTTTATGGAATTAAGTAAAGTTGATGTTTTGAATATATTAGGTAACTTATGTGAAAAATAAGTGGATTTTTCTGTTGTATGAACATCCTGAGGGATTGGGTTCAGCGGAGTTGGGAGGCAAGTATGCCTGATAAAGGCCTAATTGATCTTTTTTCAGCAAAAAATGCCCATCCCGATTATGAAAAGAAACTTTCAAGCATAATCGAGTCTCTTCCGCTTGGTATGCATTCCTACCAGTTGGATACAGAAGGCAATCTAATATTTATCGGAGGCAACCCGGCAGCCGATAAAATCCTCGGCATTGACCACTCCAAATTCATAGGAAAGAAAATCCTCGAAGTCTTCCCTTCGCTGGAAGGTACCGGGATTCCTGAGAAATATGTGTCAATAGCAAGCTCTGGGTTACCATGGCACTCAGAACAAGTTGATTATAATGATGACGTCGTGAGAGGCGCTTTCGAAGTTCATGCCTTCAATACTTCACCAGGGTCAATGGCCGCCGTTTTCTCCGATATTACAGAACGAATTAGCGCCGCACATGAGCTTAGAAAGAGCGAAAAGCGATTTCGAGAAGTCATCGCTAATATGCAAGACGTTTTTTACCGTGCGGACCTGGATGGGAAAATCACAATGGTAAGCCCTTCTGGCGCCAAATTGCTTGGCTATGAAGATGTCGAGGAGATGATAGGGCTTGATATCGGGGCAACCTTCTACGCCCAGCCCGAAAAAAGGAAAGATTTTTTAGATGAGCTAAGCCGAAAAGGCCGGGTTGAAAATTTTGAGGTGGCCCTAAAGCGCAAAAACGGGACCATCGTTCTTGTCTCGACTTCAAGCCACTACATTATAGCGCAAGATAATTCGGTAGTCGGAGTCGAGGGTACGCTTAGGGATATTACCGAACATCGAAGGATGGAGAAGCAACTTCTCCACGCCCAAAAGATGGAAGCCGTTGGCACTTTGGCTAGCGGAATAGCCCATGATTTCAATAACATCCTTCAGGGCATACTAAGTTGTTCAGATTACCTTTCCGACCGGCTTCCTGCAGATGAGAAGCTAAGAGAAACAGTCTCGTTGATTGAGGCAGCGGCTTTGAGAGGTGCCGACCTTGTTAGGGGCTTGTTGTCATTCAGCCGACAAGAAGGCACCCTATCCAGTACTGTGGACTTCAAAATTGAGCTTCTAAAGGCTAAAGCTCTCCTTGATCGACTTATGCCTAAGATGATCAAAATTGAAGTTGCTCTTTGCGGTGAAAATGTTTTTGTAAAGGGCGACCCGGCGCAAATCGAGCAGATAATCCTGAATTTAGCTACAAACGCCAGAGATGCCATGCCTAAAGGCGGCTTGCTGACAATATCGCTAAGCACAAACATTCTGTCTAAGGAAAGAACAAGCCCCAATGGGGCGGCGCCTGGGCCATATATGGCATTAGTAGTTAGCGATAACGGCATCGGAATTGGAGAAGACGCTAAAAATCATATTTTTGAGCCGTTTTTTACAACAAAGGATTCATCTGAAGGTACTGGTTTGGGGCTTTATGTTGTTTATAGCATTGCAAAAAACCTTGGTGGGTGGGCGGAATGTATCAGCTCAATTGGCAATGGGTCTACTTTTACAGTATGGATTCCATTATTAGGTGAAAATTCCATTATGCAAAAAGAGGGCTCAAGGGATATATCTATTGTTTCGCGGACCCCAAAGCTTGATGGGATTGCATTAATAGTTGATGACGACGAAATAATCAGGCAAATAGTTTCACAGATGCTTGAGTTGTGCGGTATGAATACATTTCTTGCTGAAAGCGGAGAACGCGCAATTGATATTTTTTCTGCAAGAAAAGACCAGATTGACATTGTTATTTTAGATCTTGGAATGCCCGGCATGGGTGGTCAGGCATGCCTGAAGGAACTTATTAATCTTAAGCCATCTGTTAAAGTCATTGTGGCGAGTGGCTATGGCGACCAGTCTAGCACCTCGATCGCACTTGAAAACGGCGCTTCAGCTTTTTTGGGCAAGCCCTATTCATTTATGGCCCTTACTGAAAAAATAAGTTCATTGATTGGCCTATAATAAACTTTCATGTCTATTATAGTTTGTGACATGATTTTTTACATTAAGTTGATAAGTAGCTATTTACCGAACTACTATGCCCGCTGGAGGCTATTTTTTACTGATTCTGCAAACAATTTTGAAGAAATTCTCCAGAATAGCCTTTCCAGATGCCTCGTGTTTCGCTGCAAATCGCCCCCACTCCTCATTTAGCGCTCCGCACCTAGAGATGCCTGCCCATTTTTTTGCTGTCTGTAGGTCAACCTCTGGGTGAAACTGCAGGCCGTAGATCGATTGCCCAATTCGGAACGCCTGGCGGGGACAATCTATTCCCACCGCCAGAAGTGCTGATTCTTCTGGCGGGATGAATGTGTCATCGTGCCATTGGAAGGTTGTGAAGTTGTACGGGACTGTCTCGAAAAGCGGGTCGAAGCATCCGATAGGGGTCAGATCTACATTTTTCATTCCCCGTTCGCCGTTCTTATTTGGGATTACTCTTCCTCCAAGCGCGTCGGCTATTAATTGCCCGCCTAGACAGATGCCCAATACCGGCTGAGAATACTCGGCCGCTACCCTGATATAGTTTTTAACCTGGGCTAGGTAGGGATATTGGGCGTCATCTACGGTGCCCATATCTCCACCGAGAATTATGGCGGAGGAAACGCCAATTGGATCAGGCAGTCGATCTCCATTAGCTAAGTTGAAGATTCTGAAGGGCCTGCCGGAATCTTTTGCCGCTTGAAGGACTGCACACGGAGGTACGTTTTTGTCATTTTGTATGATTATGTTCATAGGATGGGCCTCCACATGACATTTTCAGACTTGGTAAATGCAATAAACGCACCGCGAGGATTCTCGGAATGAAAAACCAAGTGGTTGAGATATCTTGCGAGGGATATTGCCGAATACCGGCCCGGAGATATTTTTCAAATTTGTAAATATAAAGCATTGTTTGCTACAAAAATGACATTTTTTTTGAAGTCTATTTTTCGCTGTAGTGCCTTACCATTAAAAAGGGGGCTGCCTTTCACGGCAGCCCCCTTGCTTTAAAAATCGGCCCGGTCCCTCTAAGGAGGAGCCTTTGTGTCGGAAGGCTTTTTTGGGCGGCGGGCCGTACTGGAGGCTCCTTAGAATGCGTAGGTGAGCGAGGTTAGGGTCCAGAACTCGTTGTCGGAGTTGATGTCGCCGTCGGGTACGATGGTGTAGTTCGCGGTTGCGCCAAGGGTCAGCGCCTCGGCCAGCGGGGTCGAGATCGAGGCTTTTATGTTCACGTCGCTTAT
>SRXB01000422.1 GCA_009724975.1 bacterium
CCTCGTCAAGCTCGACATACTGGTCAACGGCGACATGGTCGACGCCCTTTCGCTCATCGTGCACCGCGACAAGTCCTACCAGCGCGGCAGCGACGTGGCTCGAAAGATGAAAGACATAATCCCTCGCCAGATGTTCGACGTGGCCATACAAGCCGCCATCGGGTCGAGGATAATATCGAGGACCACGGTGAAGGCCCTCAGGAAGAACGTCACGGCAAAGTGCTACGGCGGCGACATCACCAGAAAGCGAAAGCTCCTGGAAAAGCAAAAGGCCGGCAAAAAGCGCATGAAACAGGTGGGCAGCGTGGAAATACCGCAGGAAGCCTTCCTGGCGATACTTAAAGTGGATGAAGAATGAGCAAGGAAGTATTCGATCCGGCACCGAAACTCCCCCTTTACCTTAAAGGCGGGTTCGCGCTCTTTTTGTTCGGCCTTCTGGCCACCCTCCTCAACACCCTTTTGCCGGTCGAGGATTACCAGAAAATATCTAATTTCAGCGTCTTCTTCTTCACCGGCGGCGGCGCCCTAATGATGATAGTCGGCGCGCCCGCCCTTGCCGGATTGGAGAGCGAAAAACTTCGCTCCCTCCAGCCCCACCTCTGGAAAATAGCCACGGGCCTTGTTTTCGCCTCCTTCGCCGCGCTGGTTTTCGACCGCACCGAAGGGTCCGACTACCTTCTCCTGGGACTTCTTCTCGTCGGCTACATAATCTTTCTCGGACTTTTGCTCGCCCAGCGCGAATACCGGGAAAAAGCCGCCAAAACCATCGAGACGATAGAGGTTATAGTGGTGGCGGTTTCTCTCGCGATCTTCATAAAGGCGGTGGGGGTGCAGGCCTTCAAGATTCCGTCGGGGTCGATGCTGGAAACCCTTCAGATAGGGGATCAGCTACTCGTCTCCAAATTCCTCTACGGAATCCCGCTGCCCTACACCGATGTCCGCCTGCCCGCAATCCGCGACCCCAAGCGGGGCGACATAGTCGTTTTTGCCTATCCCGGCGCCGACAACCCCGACAAGCCCATTGAACTAAAGGAAGACGCGGTAATAGGTGGAGACATCTACAAGGGCGAGGATTTCATAAAACGCATAGTGGCGATACCCGGCGACAAGGTTGAGATTGACGGAACCGTAGTGAAGATAAACGGCGAAGCGGGCGAACAATGGGGGCAATACGACACAAACGGCTATAAAATCGCCCGCAACCCCGCCCCCGGATACTCCGCCAGAATGGCCATGGGGCCCTTCACGGTCCCCGAAGGCTACTACTTCGTCATGGGCGACAACCGCGACCACTCCAACGACAGCCGCTACTGGGGGTTCGTCAAAAAGGGGAGGATAAGAGGCAAGGCCTTCGTAATCTACTTCTCCTGGCTCGGCTCAAACCGCGTCGCCGAGGGGCTGAAGAGGATAGGCACCCTCCTTTAGCCAGCGGCGGGGGCGGCGTAAAAACCCTCTACGCGAGCTTTCGCCGCGCTAGCGATGAAGCGAAACCCCCATAGACGGCGCAACAAATCCCCGACCCTTCAAAAAAAAGATCAAGGGAATAAAAAAAGGGATTGACAGTTGTTTGGGGGGTTGGGTATAAAGCGGCCTCCTTGAGAGGGCGAAGGTCATCGAGGGGATGAGTTGGGCGCTGGGAATTG
>SRXB01000423.1 GCA_009724975.1 bacterium
ACCAAAAAAAGCTCCAGGCCGCTCCAATAACGCCCCGCAAGGCCGATGAGGGCGAGGAGGCCGCAGATGAGGTTGAGGTAAACTCCACCCTCGCCGCCTTTAAAGTGCGGCTTGCGGATTAATCCGGCGATGGAGACCGAAAAAGCCAAAAAGTATAGTGGAAAAGAGGAATAGGCGGGGTCCACGCCCAGCAGCCAACCCAAGAGCCCCCAAAAGAGGAGCGCCGCGCAGGCGAAAAGAGCTACTCCGGAGGTTTTTGCCGCGTCGGCAAAACTGTTTCCGCACACTACAAGGGAGAGGGCGAGCCCGCCGAGCGTTTCCATCAGCCCTGTCGGCAATTTGGCGCCATAAAGGAGAAAAAGCCCACCGAAGAGGAATTTGAGCCCGAGGGCCGCGAAGGCCGCCGCCCACCAGGGGTTGGAATCGCGCCCCGATTTGAAGGGCGAAAGACGCCAGGCGGCAACAATGGCCGCGAAAGACGCCGCGAATTGCAATATGGCCAGGGACTTTGGCATGGGCGCGAAAAATCCTCTCAGCTGGCCCTAAGGCCTCAAGGTGCATTGCATTTTTGCGCCCCTTTAGGTTTTTTGCAACCGTTTTGAATTCTGGTTAGCCGCCCCGGATTCAGGGCAAAAAAATCCCCCATTCCAGCGGGTGCGGAACGGGGGCAAACAGGAGGGGTTGAGCTCATGAAAAGGGAAGTAATCATGTGCTCATTTCATTAGATGCATAGTTGACAAAAAAGGTTTCAGAATTTTTTTAAGGGCAAAAAAAAGCCCGTCGGCAGGAGGAGCCGCGGGCTTAGCAGGGAAGGGTGCTATTGTCTTTTTGGACGCGCGGCGTTCCTAAAGGGTTACACGCCGCGAATTTTTTTGCAAAAAAAAGGCGGGCCCGAAAGCCCGCCTTCTTGCGGTGCTGATTAGGGGTTATTTTTCGAGGGTCATCTCGGCGTCTTCGATGATGAGGTCGTAGCGGTAGCCCATCCCGAAGTCCTTGTCGGCCACCAAAACGCCGGAGACGGTCACCACGTCGTCCTTTTGAGCGTCGCCCGAGGTGGTTATGGTGATGTCGCCGTCCTTCGCGCCGCCGGTGCCATCCTGGATGTGGAACCAGTTCTTGCCCATGATGCCGCGGGAGGCCTTAACCACCTTGCCGCGAACCTTGACCTTCTGGCCCGCGAGGGTAGCCTTTTTGGAGTAAAGCTCGACGACGGTGACGCCGCCGGAGACCTTGGCTACGCCGCTAACCTCCTGCTTGGTCATTACGTTGCGGCCTTCGGCGATGTTGGAGTTGGAGCCGTCGGCCAGAGCCGCAGCGGGGGGCATGGAGCCGTCGGAGGGCATGATGGCGCCGGCAAAGTAGATCATGTCAAAGGTGCGCTTGAGGGTGTTCGAGGTGTAGCCGGGCATGGGCATGGGGCTCTCGACCCTGATGGTGTCGCCAACCTTTATAGGGGTCTGGGGAGCGGCCACCCAGACCTTGGAGGCGCCGGAATCGACCAGCGCGTAGGTGTAGCCGCCGGAATCCATGGTTTCGGCGACCTTGCCGATTGAGGGCGGGGGGGCGTTCATGTCGCCGGTGGCGACCGAGGGCGCCGGAGCGGCGGGGGTTGAGGTCGTCGCGGGCGGCTCGTCGGGCACG
>SRXB01000107.1 GCA_009724975.1 bacterium
CCCGCGACCCTCCCCTTGAGATAGAGGTGTAGCGCGGCGAGATACAGGTGGGCCTGCAGGGTGTAATACTCCGCATCCATCACGCGGGCGAGCTTTTCCGGCGAATAATCCTCCGGCGAGGAGCCCAGGTGGTTGGATTTCCAGTCAATGATAAAAAATTTCTCCCCCTTACGGAAAACCAGGTCGATGAAGCCCCGCATGAAGCCGCCGCCGAAGGAAAATTGCAGTTTTTCCAGCCTTTCGGGAAAGCGCCCGCGCGCCCCGCCGGAAAGCTTGGCGTACTTAGCCGCGAGCCCCCACGGAGTAACCGGCCCGAGCTTGACGAAGAACTCCAGCTCGTTGACCCTATCCCGCGAAGGCAACCCCTTCAGCGAAAACCCCCCGCCAAGGGGCGCGTTGACCGCGTCGACCACCGCATTGGCCGCCACGGCGCCCCATTTTTGGTCAAAGCCGTACTTTGCGAGCTTCGAGGAGACCAGCCCCATGAGCTTTGAATCGGCCACCCCCGAGTAATCCGCCTCCTCAAGGACGGAATGGAAAAAATCACCCGTATCGGCCCCTTTCGGGAAGGAAAAGATGCTTTCAGCGCCCGCGCCTTCCCCCTCGCCTCCGAAAACCTCTCCCCAATCGCGGTCGGGAGCCTCCACCTGATGGGCTTTACCCGAGGTGAGCGCGGAAAAACTGGTCACCCCCCACCCTTGTGGAACGGGCGAAACCTTCTGCCTCGCCGCTAGTCCTTCGGCTATCCCCACAGTACGGCCCAGCGCCGAAAAAGGCGCATCGGGAATGGGCGAAACCCCGATTGCCCCGCCCGATTTCAAGACAAGGGCCTCAAGGTCGCCCAAAAGCTCCCCGTCGCTCCTTTGGGCCAAGTCAAAAGCCCCGCCCGGGTGCAAAACCACCGCCGGAGCGCTCTCTTCCGCCCCCAAAACCGCCCCCCACGCCAGATAGGCCTTTTTCGAGGCTCGGGTGAGCGCGACGTAAAGCAACCGCATGTCCTCGGCTCTCGCTTCCAGCTTTTTGCGCTCAAGATGGCTGTTAAAATCGGGGCCGCCAAGGTCCAGCACTACTGAGCCCCCGTCGTGGCAATCGGCCTCGCGCTCTTTGGAGAGGTCGCGGGACTGCCAGTTGAAGGGGCAAAAAACAATCGGGTACTCAAGGCCCTTGGATTTGTGGATGGTCACTATTTTTACGGCTATCTCGTCGGTTTCCAGCCTCAGTTGGCTTTCGGCGCCGCCAAGGGGGGAGGGATCGGCCACCTTCGCCGAAAAAAACTTCAAAAGCCCCTCCAGCCCCAGCTTCTCGCCCACCCTTGCGCGCTCCAGAAGCTCGACGAGGTGCAAAAGGTCGGTAACGCGCCTCTCCCCGTCGCCGTAACCCAAAAGGCGCGCCCTCACGCCGTTTTGCGCCATCAGCATGCGGGCCATCGAGGCGAAGCCGCCCCTCTCCCACTCGGCGCGATACCCCCAGAAACGCTCTACCAGCCTCTCCCAGGCGTCGGCGTCCTCGCCAAGGGCGAAAATCTGCCCCGCGCTTGCCCCCATTATTGTAGTGGAGAGCGCCGCACGAAGACGTCCGCCGCGGTAAGGCTCGGCGACGGCCTCCATCACCAGCAAAAGCTCACCAGCCTCCCGCGAGGAGTAAACGCTCTCCTCCGTCGAGACAACGCACCGCACGCCGAAACTCAAAAGCTCGTCCCTCATGAGCCGCGCCTGATGGTTCTTCCTTACCAGAACCGCAATCGCGTCCGGCGAGACGCCGCGCTCACCGATAAGCCTTACTATCTCGCCCGTTACGGCCCTCGCCGCCGTTTTCGCGGCCCGCTCCTTTGAGAGCGGCTTTGCCCCCTCGCCCCTTGGCATGAACCACAACTCAAGATCAGCCCCCTCGCCCAAGGACTCCTTGTCGTTCCCCTCGGGGCTTTTGGCGGGCTCAAAATCTATCCCCCTCACCAAAAAGGGCTCACTTGCATTGGTGAAAAGCGCGTTCATCGCCTCTATCAGCTTCGGGGTCGAGCGCCTGTTCTCGTCGAGGGTATAGCGGCGAGCGGCGTCGCCGGTGGCTTCTAGATAGGCGTACACATCCGCGCCGCGAAAGGAGTATATGGCCTGCTTGGGGTCGCCGATCAAAAAGAGGGGGCCGCCGCCGAAGATTCGCCGCACAATCTCGTACTGGACCGAATCGGTGTCCTGGAACTCGTCCACCAGCGCTGCGCGAAGGGAACCTGAGAGGGTTTTTGCCAAAACCGCGCCACCTTCCGAGCGAAGGGAATCGCGAAGGTCGGTAAGGAGGTCGTCAAAGCCTCTTACGTTGCGGCTCTCCTTTATCCTGCCAACCTCCCTGCCCGCCTCAGAGATGGCGCGGGCCTTGAGGGCGGCCACCTTGCGCCCGAGGACCCCCGCCAGCTCCGATTCGGCCTCCAAAAGGAGGTGGGCGGCGTCAAAAAGCTCTATATGGTCAACGCTTTTGCCCTTGTTGAACGCGGCTGAAATCTCGGCCCAGGTGAATTTCTTCAGGCAATCGGGCGCGCCCCCTTCGGGACCGCCAGCCAGATAGCCGTCAACCTCGACAGGCCACTTTTCCAGCGCTTTTTTGCCGTATTTACCGCCGTTGAGCGCGCCGGAGGCGAAAATCTCCAAAACCCGCCCTCGCTGGGACTCCCACGCCTCCCTGAAAGACCCGAAAGCCTTGGCGAGCGCCGCGCCGAAAGCCTCCTCGTCGGTTGACCCCTCCGGCAAGAAGACCTTAAGCCCCTCGCGCCGCCCCCACCTGGAGACGAGTGCCTTGAGTTTGGCCGGCGGAATCTCAAGGCCCGCAAAAAGGGAAAACCTCGCGCTATCCGAATTGAGGACCGCCTTTCGCCAGATGTCGGCGGTTATCTCCTCCATCAGTGGGCCGAAATCCTCTTTCAGTTCGGCGTCGAAGGGCGAGCCGCTCTCAAAGGCGTTCTCTTCGAGGGTCTTTTTGCAAAAGCCGTGGATGGTGTGGATTTGCGCCTCGTCAAAGGAGTTGATGGCAAGGCGCAGCCGCCTTGAGGCGAGCGAGGGGTTCTGTGAGCGGGCAAGAAGCCCCGCGATGACCGCATCTCCTTCGGCGAAGCCCTGCTGGAAAGCAAAAAGAGCCAAGCGGAGGCGGGCGCGGATCCTACCTTTTAGCTCCTCGGTCGCCGCCTCGGTGAAGGTGACGACCAGAATCTGGTCGACCTTTAGCCCCTCCTCGATTACCAGCCGAAGGTAAAGGCTGGCGATGGCGTAGGTTTTGCCGGTGCCTGCGCTGGCCTCGATGACGGTTACCGAATCGAGCGGGCAGGTGAGCGCGCAAAAGCGTTCAGCCATTGTCTTTTTTCCCCTGCGCCGCAAGGAGCGGGGCGAAAAAATCAAGGGCCACGCGCCTGAAAGCCTCCGGCGGCCCAGTCTCGCCGAAACATCTCGACACGTATGGGTTTTGGACCTCCCCCACGCTATATTCGCCGCCCGCCCATTTATTGATGGCGGCGTTTTGCGCTTCTTCCTCACCCTTGCCTTTTAAGATACTCTCTGCGTAGGCTTTAGAGGCGGCGGGGAAAAAGGGCAGTGGCTCTTTGCCGCCGCTAAGGTAAAGCTCCGCCAGAGTGCCCAAAAGAGAGAGCGCGTCCGGCACGTAGGGGAGCCTTCGGGCCCTCGCCACGCACTTTTTGTCCTCTTTTTCCCTGGTGATTATAAGGGTGGAGCCCTTCTCATCGCCCAGGGGCGAGGCGCACCACAAAAGATGCTCGACCCAGAAGACGCAAAGGTGCTTTTCGGAAAGGGAACCGGCCCGAAAGCGCAAAAGCCCGCTCTCTCCGGCGGTTTTCAGCGTACCCTTTACCGAAATCCGGCCAAGTTCAAGCGATATTTCTGCGTTGCCGAAAGCGAGCGGATCGCAATTGCCGTGGATGGCGTCGAAAAGCCCGCTGGCCTCGGCCTCTATGGCCGCCCACTGCGCCTTGCCCGCAACCGCCGGAGGAAGATGGCCTCCAAGGCGGTAAAAATCGTATTCGCCGTCGCCCTGCGACCCCGAAAGCCTCTTTGAAACCATGCGATCAAGGATTTTGTAGCGGTCAAGGCCCTCGACCACGAAAAGCTCCTGCTCCGGCGCGACCTCCTCGGGCGGCTCATAGCGGATCGCCAAGACTTTTCGCAAAAATGCCTCGGAAGGATTCCTGAAAAAGGCGGCGAAATCGGCGGGGGTGGTTGAAAGCCATTTTTCGGGGGGTTCCGGCAACGGTTCGTCGCAAAGCCCGCCAGCCTCCCTCGGCGGGGAGTAAAAAGACTTCGCCCCCTCAAGGTTTTCGACGGAAAAGCTGAAAAAATCCCTGCCTTTCTCAAAATAATGGCGGCTGAATGCCGAGAGGCGGTGCCTTGAGAAGATTTTTTGGCGTGCGGGCCCGCCGTCTTCGGCGCAAAAACCCTCGTCGAGGGCGTCCAGAAGCTCGTTCACCACCACCGAGGGCTGTTTTTCGCTGTTGTCGGAGGCGGATTGGCCAGTGTAGCTGATGTAAAGCGCATCGCGGGCGCTCAAAATCATCTCAAGGAAGAGGTAGCGGTCCTCGTCGCGAGGCGAAGGGTCACCCGGAAGGCGCTTTTTGGCCATTTCATCGAAGGCAAGCCCCCGCGCCCGACGCGGGAAGGCCCCGTCGTTCATTCCGAGAAGCATTATTACGCGAAAGGGGAGGCTCCTGAAGGGGCGCATGGCGCTGACGGTGACGCGCCCGCGAAGGTAGCCGCCCCCGAGGTCTCGCTCGGAGAGCTTTTCGGTCAGCCCCTTCAGCGCGGCCTTGAGGGAGATTTTCCCGCCGTAGCCCGAGAGGGCTTCCATGCGCGCCAAATCGTCAAGCTCGTCAAGGATTATAAGGGTTTCCTCGCGCCCCTCCTCGCCGCCGTCCTGAAGTTTCAGGAAAATATCCCGAAGAGCCGAGCTCCATTGGGAAAGGGTCATCTCGCGGGAGGAAAGACTTCTGGAGGCAAAGGCGAATTCGCAAAAATCCCAGAATTTGCCTAGGGTTTCGGACTGGCTCCCCCAGACCGAGGGGCAGGGCAGCATTCCCATGAAATCGCGCCCCCCCTCGCCCATCACGTAGCCCAGCGCCAGCCTTTCCAGCCCGTCGCGCCAGCTGTTGTCGGAATATTCGAAGAGGCCGCGCTCCTTGCGGTAGCTTCCGTCAATCCCCCAGCGTATACGCGCCTCCTCGACCCACTCGCGCACCAGGGCCAGATCGCCTTCGCAAAACCCCCAGCGCCTCATCACCGGCGCGGCCTGCGCCACCTCAAGGAGGGCGGGTGCGGAAAAGCGTTTTTCGTCGAGGGAGAGTAAATCCATCAGCGGCTTGACCAGGACGCCGCCCCACCCTGCGCTCTTGTCGGCGACGCTTATGGGGATGCGCCTTTTGGGGTCCGTCTCCTGGCCGAAAACCGCCTCTATGAGGGGGGCGTAACCCTCGATGTCGGGGGTGGAGATGAGGACGTCGGAGGGAAGAAGCCCCTCCACCCTCTCGAAGAGGTCGAGGAGGTTGTCGTAAAGGACCTCCACCTCCCTCATCGGCCCGTGGCAGGAGTTTACGGTTATCGAGGCGTCTTTGTGGGGGATTTTGGCCTTGCCGCCCGCGCGCGGGTAGGGGGCGAGGTGTAGGAGGTCGCGCTGGAGGGTCGAAAGAAGGCTCTCCCCTTCCGGCTCGCAAAAACGCTCCTCCCCGTAGATGTCGCGAACGAGAAGCGATTCGAAAAACTCGCGCCCCGCCCTGCCCAGCGAGGCTAGGAGCGGGTGGCCGGACTCCGGCGCTTCGTCTAAATCCTCGCTCCCTCGGGCAAGGGCCGCCCTCGCGGCCTCTTTTTGCGATTTCTGGTCGCCCCAGTAGTCGCGGGAGGGGTTTTGGGCGAAGATTTTCACCTCCATCAAATTCGAAAGGCCCCTGAAGGCGTCTATGCGCAGGGGGGCAAGCTGCGGGAGTCCGAAGATGAGGACGCGGGAGGGAAAATCAGGAGGCTTGGCCGCCGTGGCGGTTGTGAGGCCAGCCAGCTCCTCAAGGCGTCGCGCCTTGGTGTTTTCTCCCGAGCCGGAGGCGATTTCGCGCCATAGTTCGCACTGCCACCCTTCGCCGCCTCCCTTTTCCCACTCCTTTAGAAGCTCTGGCCGGAATATCTGGTAGAGCTCGAAGAGGCCGGAGATTTTTTCGCAAAGGGAGAGGTTGCCAAGGGAGGCGTCTCCCATTTTGCCGAGGTACCCCCTTACCGGCGAGAAGGAGGGCTCGTCGATTTTCTTCGATATCGCCCCCATCAGCCGCCAAGCCACCACCTTGGGGTCGTAGCGTTCGGGTGCGGGGGCCTCGGGGAAGAGGAGGCGGTGGGCCTCGTCGAGGAAATTGTCGGGGTAAAGGAAGAGGGCGCGGGCGAAAACGCCGTTGCGGGCCGCAAGACGGAGGGAGAGCCACCGCGCGACGCCACGGTTCGGCACTATTATGCGTTCGGGCGCCAGAGGGTCGGCGAGGGGGTGTGAAAGCTCCGCCGCCAGCGCCTCGGCGAGCATTTCAACCCTGTTGCTGACAATTAGCTTTATGCCCGCCATTTAAAGCCGCCCCGCTTAAAGGATGGAGTTACCGTGCGATTTTAGGTTCTGGCGGCGCTTGCGTCAAGGAAAGGGGTTGGGGCGAAAAAAAGCGCCCCGCTTTTGCCGCGGGGCGCTTTGGGTCTGCCTTGTGGCCGCCTCAGATGAGGGAGCGGATGACGTAGTTCAGAATTCCGCCGTTTTTGTAGTATTCGACGTCGATTGGGGTGTCGAGCCTCACCTTCGCCTCGAAGGTTTTCTGCGCGCCGTGGGCGTCTTTCGCGACGACGGTCACCCTGCAGCCGGCAACGAGGTCGGAAAGGCCCTTTATGTCGAAGCTCTCGCAGCCCTTTAGCCCAAGCGAGGAGATCGTCTCGCCCGCCAGGAATTCAAGGGGAAGAACTCCCATGCCCACGAGGTTGCTTCTGTGAATGCGCTCGAAGGATTCGGCGATTACGGCGCGCACCCCCAAAAGTCTGGTGCCCTTGGCTGCCCAGTCGCGGCTGGAGCCCATGCCGTAATCCTTGCCCGCGAGTATCACGAGGGGGGTCTTGGCCTCGGC
>SRXB01000108.1 GCA_009724975.1 bacterium
AAAAGACGATATTTGTTGAAAACCCGAACCGCGAGCCCTAATATCTGCAAAAAATCACCTCGACCGAAGAAAGAGATAAATGACCACTCCCATAAACGACGAAATGGCCGCCCAGGGGCAAACACTCTTTCGCTTCAGAAGCTTCATCCCCCTGATTTTCATCCTGCCGGGCTACCTCGCCCTCTCGCAGACCATGGAGATGGAGGGAAAGATTTCTGCCCTAATGGTCAATTTCATAGACCTTCTCTGCCTGCTCATCTCCCTTTGCGGACTCCTCATAAGGGTGCTTTCGGTCGGCTTCAGCCACTCGGCGACCTCGGGCCGCAACACAAAGCGCCAACTGGCCAACTTCCTAAACACAACAGGCATGTACTCGATCGTGCGAAACCCCCTCTACCTCGGCAACTACCTCATGCTCATAGGCGTGGCCCTCTCGCTGAAAGTCTGGTGGTTCCCCGTGATAGTCACCCTCTCCTACTGGCTCTACATGGAGCGGATAATCGCCACCGAAGAGCGCTTTTTGACAGGCAAATTCGGCGAGGAATACTATAAATGGGCGGCCTCAACGCCAGCCTTCATACCCAAGCTCTCTGGCTGGACCCCTCCGGCCCTTGAATTTTTGCCCAAAAAAGTCCTGCGCCGCGAAATTTACGGCTTCACGGCCCTCATCGTCAGCTTTTTCCTCATAAAGCTGGCCGTTTCCCTCTTTTTCAGAGGAGAAACCCTTGCCCAGTTTAGCGACCGCAATAGCACCTGGCTTTGGGGCACGGCCCTCTCCGCCGCTTTTTTCTGCGTGATTTACGCGCTCAAAAAAACCACTAAAATCCTCACCCGCTGATTTTTTGGCCTCATAAAATTCATTGTTGACAAGGCGCGCCCCTTTTATATATTTAACGCTAGTTAAATAAATTTTGGAGGTGCAAATGCCCAAAGAAAAAATCCCCAAAGAACAAGAGACAATTGTGAAGAGGCGCATAGTGGAGTGCGCCGCCCGCCTCTTCGCCTCAAAAGGCTACGCCGCCACCTCGGTTCGCGAAATAGTCTCCAGCGCGGGGGTCACCGCCCCCGTCCTCTACTATTATTTCAAGAGCAAAGAGGGGATTTTTCTCGAAATCACCAAAGAGGGGCGAAAGCAGTTCGACGAAATGCTCTCGTCGGTCCAATCTATGCAGGGTAGCGCGCGGGAGAAGATAACGCTTCTCGTCCTGGGCATGCTGCGCATCCACCGAAAGCACATCGACGCCGCGAGGGTAATCCACTCGGCCTTCTTCGGCCCGCCCGAGGGCGCTCCGGACTTCGATTTCAAGGTCTTCCACGCAAACCTCATCTCCACGCTCACGTCCATTGTCGAAAAAGGCATGAAAGACGGGGAAATCGCCAAAATAAACCCAGGCGCCATAAACGGCGCCGTACTGGGCGTCATCGGCCATTGCCTTGATTCGGAACTCTTCTTTCCCGAACTCGCGGTGGACGAGCGACAGGCGCTTGAGATTATCGACGTATTGTTCCGGGGGATATTGCCCCGCGACGCACAGTAAAAGGGATCAAAATGAAAAAATTCCTCTTCGTCGGGGTTTTCGCCCTCACGCTGGCCTCTTTGACCACTGGCTGCTCGCCCGCCAAAAACGAAAACGCGGCGGGGGAGCAAAAGACAACCAAAGCGGCGACCGCCGTCGAGGTGGCCTCCGCCTCTTTTTCCGAGGCCAGGGAGGGCGTCGACGTGGTCGGCTCCCTCGCGCCCAAGTTCGAAGCCACGGTGCGGACCGAGGTCAAATCGCTGGTGACCGACGTTTACGTGACCCAGTGGGTGCCGGTCAAAAAAGGCCAGCCGCTGGCGAAAATCGACACCCGCGACCTTGAAGTATCACTGGCGCGGGCCAAAGCCGCGGTCGAGGCCGCCAAATCCCAGGAGGCGGGTGCGAGGGCGCAGGTTTCGGCTGCGGAATCGGCCTGCGAGACGACCAAATCACAGGCGGAGGGAGCCAAATCGCAGGCGGCGGCGGCCAGGGCGGGACTTTTGGGGGCGAAAGCCGATTCCGACAGGGCCGAGCGCGAATACCAGCGGCTGTTGAAGCTGAAGGAGTCGGGGCTGGCCACCCAGCAAAACCTTGACGACGGCCAGACCCAGCGCGACGCCGCGAAAGCCCGCGTTGACTCCGCCGAGGCGCAGATAAACTCCGCCGAGGCGCAGTTCCGAGCCGCAGAGGCTCAGATAACTTCGGCCAAATCACAGGCGGAGGCCGCCAGGGCGCAGGCGAAGGCGGCGCAGGCCCAGATCGCCGCCGCCGAGGAGGATGCAAAGAGAATCGAAACCTTCCTCGCCAAGGCGACGATAACTTCGCCCCTGAACGGCATTGTCGCCGAGCGCTTCATCAACCCGGGCGACCTGCCGGGCGACGGGCCGATGTTCCGCATAGTCGACAACCGCGTCCTCGACCTGGCCGTGAGCGTGCCATCGCAATCAATATCCAAGATCAAGGCGGGCCAGCCCCTCTCCTTCGCCACCGACGCGATGCCGGGCGAAACTTTCCTCGGCAAGGTGATGTTCATAAACCCCTACGCAGACGCCGCCGACCGCTCGCTCAAGGTGACCGCCGAGGTCCAAAACCCCGAGGGGAAACTAAAGGGCGGCTTTTTCGTGCGCGGCAAAATAATCACCGGCGAAAAGGGCAACGCCCTCCTCGTCCCCCGAAACGCCCTCGCCTCTTGGGATGTCGCCTCAAAAACCGCCTTCCTCTACGTCGTCGAAAATTCCTTGGCGAAAAAGAGGAAAGTAGCCACCGGAGCCGTCATCGGGGAATCCGTGGAAATTGCCTCGGGTCTATCTCAGGGAGAACTTTACGTAACCAAGGGCGGCTTTAACATAAACGACGGCGAAACGGTCAACGCGGTCAGGGCCGAGGGGGCGAAGTAATATGTTTCTCTCCGATCTGTCGATAAAAAGGCCGGTTTTCGCCACGGTGATGATGCTGGCGCTGGTGGTTCTGGGGATATTTTCATACCGCAAACTCGCCCTGGACCTTTACCCAAACGTGGAGATCCCCGTACTGGTGGTCAAAACCATGTACGCCGGAGCCGCGCCCGAGGCGGTCGAGCGCGACGTTACGAAGAAAATCGAGGAAGCCACCAACACCATCGCGGGGGTGAAGCACATAAACTCCTCATCCATCGAGGGAATGTCCATCGTCGTCATCCAGTTCACCCTCGAAACCAAAATAAACGAGGCCTCCCAGGACGCCCGCGCAAAAATCTCCGGCATTCGCGGCGACCTTCCCGAGGGGATAGAAGAGCCGGTTATACAAAAGCTGGATTTCTCGGCCATGCCGATAGTCTCCCTCGCCGTCAAATCCGACAAAATCCCTCCCAGGGAGCTTTCCACCCTCGTTGACCGCAAGGTAAAGCCAAGGCTTGAAAACATTTCGGGCGTCGGCAAGGTGGAGCTTGTGGGCCTTTCCAAGCGGCAGATAAACATCGAGCCCGACAGCGGGAAACTTGAGAGCTTCGGGATGGGCGTGGACGAGCTAATAGGCGGATTGCGCTCGGAAAACATCAATACGCCGGTTGGACGAGTCAAAAGCGGCGCAAGCGAGGTCCCAATGCGGGTCATGGGAAGGCCCTCCTCCGCATTCGGCTACGCCGGCATGGAGATAGCGGGGCGAGCCGGAAGGCCGGTTACGCTGGCGCAGGTGGCCACCGTGACGGACGGGGTTGAGGAACAGCGTTCGCTGGCGATTCTGGACGGGACCCCCGCAATAGGCATAGACATCCAGAAACAATCCTCGGCAAACACCGTCGAAGTGGTCGATTCGGTCAAGAAAATCCTCGAAAAAGTAAAGGCCGAGCTTCCCCCGGGAACCTCCATCGAGATGGTGCGCGACGCCTCGGTCTTCATCCGCGATTCGGTTGAAGACGTGGAAATATCCATGATTCTGGGCGGCATACTGACCATCTTCATCGTCTTTTGCTTCCTCAACTCCTGGCGTTCCACCGTAATAACGGGGCTGGCGCTCCCCATCTCGGTAATGAGCTCCTTCATCATCATGAATTTCATGGGGATGACCCTCAACGTCATGACCCTTATGGCCCTCTCGCTTGCCATAGGCATGCTCATAGACGACGCGATAGTCGTGCGCGAAAACATAGTGCGCCACCTTGAGATGGGCAAGGACCACTTCACCGCCGCGCGCGACGGAACCTCCGAGATAGGCCTCGCGGTCCTCGCCACCTCGCTCTCGATAATGGCGGTCTTCGTGCCGGTCGCCTTCATGAAGGGAATAGTCGGGCGCTTTTTCTTCTCCTTCGGCATGACGATAGCCTTCGCGGTCCTAATCTCCCTCTTCGTCTCTTTCACACTCGACCCCATGCTCTCCTCGCGCTGGGTCGATCCCGATATCGAAAGGACCGGCAAGCGCCACCTTATCGCGAGGTTGCTGGACAAATTCAACGACTGGTTCGACGCCACCGCCGACAAATACAAAAAGATAATCGGCTGGGCGCTCGACCACCGTAAAACCATCCTTATTGCGGCCTTCCTCTCCTTCGTCGGCGGCATCATGGTCTTCGGCTCCCTCGAATCCAACTTCATGCCCGCCTACGACAAGGGAGAGTTCCTCCTCAACTTCAAAACCGCGCCGGACGCCTCCATAAACGAAACCAAGGAGCGCATGGAAAAGGTCTTTGCCGAACTCAAGGCCCTGCCGGAGATCGAAAGGGTCTACGCCACCATCGGCGCCAACAATTCGTCGGTGAGGGACGCCTCTCTCTATGTAAAGCTCGTTGACAAAGCCCTGCGCACGCGCACCCAGGACGAGGTCCAGCGCGACGTGCGCGCAAGGCTTTACAAAATCCCGGGAATCCTAAGCTCCATTTTCGAGGCTGGCGGCTTTCACGGCGAAAAAGTCCTTCAGGTGAACATCACCGGCGAGGAGATCGACAAGCTGAAGGAGTATTCCCGAACCCTCAAAAAAGCGGTGGGGCAGGTCCCAGGAATAGTGGACCTCGAAGCGACGATGGAACACGACATCCCCGAGTTCAAGATAGCGGTAGACCGCCAGAGGGCGATTGATTCGGGGATAAACAGCTCCAAGGTGGCTACTACCCTGGGCGCGCTGGTCGGGGGGCAGGTGGTCTCCACCTTCCAGGACGACATAGGCGATTCCGTTGACATCCGCGTTCGTCTGCCCGAGGAAAAGAGGGGAGACATGGGGGCGATATCCGCCCTGCGCCTCTACGCGCCACCCAAAACCGCCTTGGCCGCGCCGGCCCTCGTCCCTCTTGGGGAGCTTATAACCTACGGCTTCGACAAAACACCATCCGAGATAGCCCGAAAAGACCTCTCTCGCCAGGTTGTCCTCTCGGCCAACCTCGACGGCCTTCCCCTCGGAACGGCGGTCGCCAAAGTAAAAGAGGCCTCCGACAGGATGGAGCTTGCGCCCGGCTATAAAATCAACTTCTCCGGCGAGGCCGAGGACATGGCGGAATCCTTCGCCTACATGGCCGAGGCGCTCCTGCTGGCCATCATCTTCGTCTACCTCATACTCGCGGCGCAGTTCGAGTCCTTCATAGACCCCCTCTCCATAATGCTCTCGCTGCCGCTTTCGCTGGTCGGCATGGCCGGCATGCTCAGGCTCACCAACGACACGATAAGCATAATGAGCCTCATCGGCCTCATCATGCTCATGGGTCTTGTCACCAAAAACGCCATCCTGCTGGTGGATTACGCCAAAGTCCTCAAAGCCGGCGGGATGGAGAGGCGAGAAGCGCTAATAACCGCTGGCCGCACCAGACTTCGCCCCATAATGATGACCACCCTGGCGATGATCTTCGGCATGCTCCCCACCGCCATGGCGATAGGCGCTGGCTCAGAAATGCGCGCGCCGATGGCCCGCGCAGTCATCGGCGGCCTCATAACATCCACCATACTCACCCTAATCGTCGTTCCCGTCGTCTACGCACTCCTCGACGACTTCGGCGGCTGGATACGGAGAAAATGGGGAAGCGCCGAGGACCAGCGCCACAAGGCGGCGGCAGGGCTTGCCATCTTCGCCCTGGCACTCTCCATTCCCGCCCTGTCCCAAGCCTCGGAAGCGCAGGGAGAGGCCCAGAGGCGAAACGTGGAGGTAAGGCTCACCCTTGACGAAGCCCTTAAAATCGCCGCGCAGAAAAGCCGACGGATACTCGGCGCAATAGAACTGAAAAACCAGTATCAGGGAATCTACATAAGCGAACGCTCCACCGTCTTCCCGCAGGTCTCGGCCAGCGCCCTCGCCAGGCGAGAAGACGACAACAGCTCCTCCTCGATGGCCGGAGGCAAGGATTCCCCCGCCTTCAGCACCTTTGGCGCAAACATAGACATCTCCCAGATAATCTTCAGCTGGGGAAAGCTCAACGCGGCGGTCAAGGCCGCGGAAATAGGGATGAAAAGCGCGGACGACGAAATACGGACTGCGAAGCAGGAAACCGCCCTAGGCGTAACGGCTGCCTTTTGCGACCTCTTGCTCGCAAAGGAGCTGGGCGAGCTGGCCAACCAAAACCTCGAACAAAAACAAAAGCACTTCGACGAGGCCAAAAAGAAATTCGCCACCGGAATAGCCACCGAATACGACGTGCTGGCCGCCGAAGTCTCGGTGAAAAACGCCAGGCCGGAGGCGATACGCGCATCCAACGCCATAAGGCTCGCCAAAGACAACCTGCGCTACCGCATCGGACTTGAAGGCGGCGAAATCGACGCGGAAGGGGCCCTTCAGGCGGCTCCCTCGGAAACACCCTCCTACGAAACCGCGCTGGAATCGGCAAAAGAAAAGCGGCCCGAACTTGCGGCCCTGTCAAATCAGATAGGCGTCTACGAAGAGCTGGTCACCATCGCCGAAGCGGGCGACAAGCCCACAATATCCTTTCGCGGCGGCCTGGGCTGGGCAGAAATCGACCCCGCGGGCTCCCCCGAGAGCAACGGCACCAACTGGAACGCCGGAATCTACGCGACATGGCCGCTCTTTGACGGCAAAAAGACCCAGGGAAAGACCCTTGAGGCCAAAAGCCAGGCGCAGGCGATGAAAATAAAAAGGGAGGACCTTCTGGCCTCCTTCGAGCTGGCGG